>NZ_JADBUP010000024.1:0-112601 GCF_020245605.1 Microcystis sp. M061S2
TCCACCTAGGGCCATGAAGGCGCAGGGGAAGAGTAGTAAACCAGACCAACCGATGAAGACGAAACGGTCTCTTTTGAGCCAGTCATCGAGAGCATCAAACAGCCCTCTTTCTGGGGCGCGTCCGACAGCAATGGTCATGGGTATTTTTCCTCTTGCTTAACTGAAATCACGGGCAAGATTTCTTAACTTTTTTGAGTCTGGGATTACTCCCATTGTCTTATAAGATGGCGCGATCGATTGACTGGATTAGCTTAACTAAACTAGCTGCGATCGCTCGTTAATCCTCACAAACTGTAAAAGATTAACGTTTCTTAAACTAGCACAAGCTAGACAATAATTTCGAGTTTGGTAAGATTTTGGTTCCTTGCGGCCTCTATCTACCTTTACCCATTATTAGCAAAAAATTACAAATCTATACAACTTGACTCATAATTGATTTTTTATACACACAAAAGTTGTTTTGTCAATGAGTATTTATATTCATTTTTTTAATTGATCGCCATTCCCAATCCTCTAGGGGTTGCTCTAGCAATTGACAATCAAAGCAATCCTCGGCGGCGGTTTTCAGGGTAGCGATAATTGTCTC
Source organism: Microcystis sp. M061S2 (assembly GCF_020245605.1). Lineage (NCBI taxonomy): Bacteria > Bacillati > Cyanobacteriota > Cyanophyceae > Chroococcales > Microcystaceae > Microcystis > Microcystis sp. M061S2. The sequence goes on from NZ_JADBUP010000024.1 coordinate 587, forward strand.
TAGGGTCAAATCTGGGGCTAAATTGAGCTTTTTAGGGGCAGCACTGCCGAAAACTCGCTCAAACAGCGAATTATCTTGCTCTAGCACCATGGAACCATGTTGGAGAACCGAGGAACCCCGTTGCAGTTGGGCGCTACCAATAAATTTGTTCCCCCAATTATCGACTAGATCCGCACCGGTAGCCGTACCGAAACAGTTAGCAGAATGGATATATCCCCGGCCTGCAACACCGTAGGACAATTCCAGACCGAGATTTTGCCAGCCTGTGATTAAAAATTGACAGATTTGAAGGTAAACTTCCCTAACATTACCCTTCATCCCCGAATTTACCACCATATAAGTCAAATCCCCCTGATGTAGTACGGCCCGGCCACCAGTAGGACGACGAACTAGGGAGATTTTTTGACCTTGCCAAGTCAAATCACGCCAAAAATCGGGATATTGCCGTTGATGATAGCCCAAGGAAATGGCCGGGGGCGACCATTGATAAAAACGCAAAGTCGGGGGATGATGACCACAACGGTGTTGCTCTAGTAACCAAGAATCGATCGCCATTTGTAGCTCTGCCGATGAGATAATTGGAGGAATATAACGCCAAATTTTAGCTGCCACCAAAGGATTCTCGTAACATTTCATCATTATTATCTGCTACCGTCGCCACGAGAGTAATTGCTCGCGAAATCTCCCCCGCAGACAAATCGGCCACAGTGCGCTGAGAAATCACCACCACCTGATCATTCATAATGGCAAAATGAGATTCAAAGGTTTCGGCACAATTCATCGCTAATAACTTGCGGGTTAATCCCAATTCATCCTGAACAGGTAATTTCAGCACAGAAGACCACACCGTTAAAAAATCATCATCGCTTTCCCCAGTTAACTGCACAAACACCTCAACGCTACCATACTGAAACTTCCAAAGATAACCTTTTTCTGTGTGTTGTACCATAGCAGTATCATTCTGCTGCAGAGTAGAAATAACCATTTCAATCATTTCTTGGTGACTGCTTGTACTAGCTAGAAATTCATCGGTCATTGACTCTATTGCTTCTGAAGTCGCTAAACTTTCCGTCGTCATAAAAATTCCCTAAACTCGATCGATCACAATCTTATCCCAAGGGAAAAGAAAAAAAGACATTCGGGTTGGGGGTTGGGGGTATTAGTGGAAATTTCCCCATCTCCCCACTTCCCCACTTCCCCAATTACTCAAAATTTTGTGAAGCATTTGAGTAAACACCTGACTTGATAGATGACAATGGCTCTATCCCCTTCTAGCTGTCAATAATTATGCAAAGTCTTTTTCAACGTTCCCTAAATGAGACGAATTCTGGGGAAGAAGATATCCGTAGTCGTATTCTACAGGCCGCTTTACGTTTATTTGCCGCCAAGGGTTATGAAGGAACCACGACCAAAGACCTAGCAGGAAGCGCAAATGTGGCAGAAGGAACTTTATTTCGTTATTTTCCCAACAAAAAGGCGATTTTAATTGAAGTGGCCACTAGGGGATGGGTGGATATTCTCACCGACTTGTTGACGGAATTGAGCGAAATGGGCAGTTATAAAGCGGTAGCGCAGGTGATGCGGCGTAGGGTGTTGAGAATGCGAGAAAATAGCGATTTATTGCGAGTTTGTTTTATAGAGGCCCAATTTCACCCCGAATTAAAAGAGCGAATCCAATCGGAGGTAATTGCTAAAATGACCGATGTGGCCGAGGCTTTTTTTCAAACAGCGATCGATCGTGGTATCTATCGTCCCATGAATCCGAAAATTGTGGCGCAGGTTTTTCTAGGAATGTTCGCAATTGCTGGTTTTTCCAGTGAAACTATTTTAGATAGCAATGCTTCCCCCTTCGCTTTACAAGAAATGGCCGAAGGTATTGCCGAAATTTTTCTGAATGGAGTGTTAGTTAAGGAAGTTTAATTATTGCCTATTTGCCATGACTTTCCCGACGGTTAACTTTAATCTTGTCCAACTACTGATGATTTCCAGGGGATACTTGAGACACAAAGGACAGAAAGTTTTTTCGCTATCATCGTAGTGGGCTAAAATGTCGGCAATAGTCAGGCCAGAACTAAGTAATTCTCGGATAAATTCAACAGGATAACGCAATCCTCGAAGGCACGGTTTGCCGAGACATATATTTAAGTTGTTTTTCCATCGGTAATTCAGTTGCCTGTCATCGTCAGTTATTGAAAAATTTGACCTGCCTTTTCCCCAAGGGATATTTCTAAGAAGAGAGTTGCCCGCTACTTTGTCCTTAGCTGCTATATTAACTGGTTAAACCGTGTTTTAGGGCAAAACGTACCAATTCCGTGCGACTATTAGTACCAGTCTTGCTAAATAAGCGACTGACGTATTTTTCTACGTTTCTGACGCTGGTTTCTAGACGACTGGCAATTTCTTTATTCATCAATCCCTCCGCTACTAGATCTAAAACACTTTGTTCCCGGGGGGTAAGATCAATTTTAATCGGGGGGGGAGTAGTAGTAAAAGTGTTCTGTTGTCCCACCTGCTGTTTTAATTCCCGGATATCTCGGGCAATTTCTTCTAATCTAGCGTTTTCGCTGGTGGCTTGCAAGGATTGACGACGGCGCTCGATTAAAGACTTGATTAATGCTTCTAATTCTTCGGGATCGAAAGGCTTGGATAAGTAAGCATCACAACCGGCATTATAACCCTGAATGCGATCGCTTGTCATCCCCCTAGCAGTGAGAAAAACCACGGGAATTGTCTGAAAACGAGCATCTTCGCGCAATTTCTTGAGAAACTGATAGCCATCCACCTGCGGCATCATAATATCGGAGATGACTAATTCTGGGATTTCTTGATTAAGCAAATCCCAGGCTTCGTTAGCATTACTAGCAGTTCTTACCTCGAAGTCATCCCCGTACTGTAGATATGCTTGCACAGATTCACGAACCCCCGGTTCGTCATCCACTAACAAAACTTTCGCAGGTGTGTCCATGAATTTCTCGCAGCGATCGAATATTGTCCGAATCCTATCTTATCAGCTATCAGGAGCCGGTCGTCAGTAGTCAGGAGATTGCTTTTATTATTCTCCCATCTCCCCAATTCATAATTCATAATTCATAATTCATACATTCATAATTCCTAATCACCAGATCATCCTCAAGATAGTGACGGTGAGTTAAACTAGCAGGTATAAGTAAAAAGTTACAAAAATCACCTAGATTATTTTAGAATCCTTTCACCATTCTTAACAAATCCCGTGACCATTCTCTGCTGGCTCGATCGCATTAGTGCTTCTGATCGCCCCCTGGTGGGGGAAAAAGCTTTTATTGCCAGTGAATTACACCAGCGAGGATACCCAATTATCAGGGGATTTGCCATTTTTAACCGCATTTTTGCGGAATTTTTGGAAACTATCAACGATGCTGACTCGTTTCTGACTGATTTTCCGCAATCTTCCCTCTATTTAGACGTAGATAACGCAAAAGCTCTGCAATTAGTCGCCAAAGAAAGTCGGCGGGCCATTTTACAAGCGCAAATTCCTCCTCTCTGGTTAGAAGAACTAACGGCGGCCGTGGCACAATTATCCATGGATACCCTAGTATGGCGCTTTTCCCTGCCAGCTAATCTGGCTCGGCGAACGCTCGGTTTATTTTCCGCCCCCATCAGTGGAATTAAAGCAGATAATCTAGAAAATACCCTAAAACAAGCTTGGGCGGAGTTATTCACCGCCAGAAGTCTATTTTATTGGCGAAAAATGGGAATTGGTTTAGAAAAAATTCAATTATCTTTACTGGTACAACCGTTATTACCAGCCAATTGTGCGGGAAATGTGCTGATTAATGACGATAACTGGCAAATTCAGGCGGTTTGGGGATTAGGACACAGTTTAGTTAATGGAGAAGTGGCACCGGATACCTACATTATCGATCGCTCCGGTCAATTACACAGTCGGCAATTAGGCAATAAATCCCGCGCTTATTATCTCAATAGTGACAGTAATCTGCTCGCACCACAATTATTAGCACCCAGTTTACAGGAAAGCTACTGTTTAGATAATTTCGCCCTCGATCGCCTTTGTCAACTGGTTCAATCTCTACTGGCGGAAAAACCCAGCTTAACCAGCATAGAATGGCTGATGATGCTGGATGGTCAAATTTATATTCTCAACTGTCACAGTCAGGAAATCACCGCTACTACCTCCCATTATCCCTTAAGAGGATTAGGGGCATCCCCGGGGTTGGCATCGGGAGTGGCAAAAGTGATCAGCAATTTCGACTCCCCAGAGGCAAATTTTCAGGATTGCATTCTGGTTACTGCTAATTTACCTCCGAAAAAACTGCCCCATTTACGCCAAATTCGAGCAATGATCACGGAACAGGGGGGATTAACTAGCCATGGAGCCATTTTAGCCCGGGAATTAGCCATTCCTGCCGTTGTCGGGGTGAAAAATGCCACGGAAATTATCCGCTCAGGCGAGATAATTTTAGTAGATGGTACGAGGGGAATTATTTCTCTAGCATCTCAGGAAAAGATTTCCTTACCCCCACAACCACCCAGAGAAACCGACGGGACGGCAATCGCTACCCGTTTGATGGTTAATCTCAGTCAAACTGAAAGTATTGCCAGAATCCAAGACCTGCCTATTGATGGGATCGGTTTATTGCGCTCAGAATGGATGATTTTAGAGTTACTTTCTCAGCGTAATCTAGAAGAATGGTTAACACCAGAGCATCAAGAAGCATTGATCGAGAGATTAAGTGATTTAATCGCACAATTTGCCCTTAGTATCCAGCCTAAGCCTTTATTTTACCGTTCTTTTGATGCTCAACATTCGGCTCAAGACAGTCGGGGAACCCATGGTTATATATTAGATCCGACTCTATTCGATCTAGAATTGCAAGCTTTACGACGGGTACAAACCACCGGCGCCACCAATATTAATTTACTGCTTCCCTTTGTCCGCGGGGTTGAAGAATTTATTTTTTGCCGGCAACGGGTACAATCAGCTTTACTCACTCAAGTCCCTTCTTTCCAATTGGGGATAATGGTGGAAGTACCGGGGGTAATCTTTCAATTGAGGGATTATCTGCAAGCGGGCGTACAATTGATCGCTATTGGTACTAATGATTTAACTCAATTACTTTTAGGTAGCGATCGAGAACATTTCTCAGAATATTTTAACGCCCGTCATCCCGCAGTCAGGGCAGCTTTAAAACAAATTATCACTCAGGCAAAACTTTTACAGATTCCCTGTTCCGTTTGCGGCATGGCTATCGTCCAGTATCCCGAACTTATCGATGATTTGATTGCTTGGGGTGTGACTTCTCTTTCGGTGGATAGGGAAGCAGTTTTAGCCACTAGAGAGGCAATTGTTCGGGCAGAAAGAAGGTTTTTATTGGAAAATAGCAGATAACTTCCGAACTACCCCACTTCCCCATCACCCCACCTCTCCACTTCCCCAATTCATAATTCATAATTCATAATTCCCACTTCATAACGCATACTTTGTGCTTTTTGTCAAAAAAACTTTTTTTTTGCAATAAAACTACACAAAAAAAAGATCATCGTTGTGGGTGAAATTGACTCATTTACCTGTCTTAGTTAGGATTACCTTCTAGGTGTGGCAAGGGTTTCAACCGTGGCTGCCCAAAAAAGCATAGAATACCCGACTATGAAATTCAGTAAAATCGCTGTTACCATCATAACATCGTTGTTAAATAAAAATCTTTCTCAATTAATTTTTAAGAATTTGTAAATATTGCGGAATGTTAATTTAAATATTCTCAAGTCTGTGGAGTCAATAGATAATTTTTGCTTATCTTTAGCCAACCTTGGGTTAGGAGTCAGTATTCAGGAGATAGGAGTCTCCGAGTCAGTATTCAGAAGTCGGGAGATAGGTTTTAGGTGTTGGGGGTTGGGTTTTGGGGTTTTGGGGTTTTGGGGTTTTAGTTCAATTTCCCCACTTCCCCCCGCAACGCGCACGAAGTGGTCTCCCCCAATGCATAATTCATAATTCATAATTCATAATTCCCACTACCCCACTCCCTGCTCTTCTTAAACAGAATTTAGCATTAGATACCGAACAGCTTGTCCCCTAATGCCTAGAGAATTTCAATAATTCCTTGACTGCCATCGAGACGAATTAATTGACCATCTTTTAACAATTTCATGGCATTATGCACATCCATAACCGCCGGAATTCCGTATTCTCTGGCAATAATAGCACCATGGGATAATTGTCCCCCCACCTCGGCAATAATGCCCACAGCCCGGGATAATAAAGGGGACCATCCTGAGTCAGTATAGGGAATAACGAGAATAGTATTAGGGGCAATTTCTAGATTTTGTAGGGTTGGCATAATTTTGACTCGTCCCTCCACTGTCCCCCCACTAGCGGCAATTCCCTGTAAGCGTTTTTTGGCAGTTAAATTTGAAACTAAAAATTCTCTTTTCGGGGGTTGTCCATAAACGATGTAGGGAATATCGGTTAATTGAGAGTTTTCTTGGAATTGTTGGCGACGCTGGCGGATAATCTGGTTAAGATTGGCGATTTTATTATTCTGACCCAACTGGGTAACTTCTGAGTAATTTAGATAAAATATATCTCCCTTCTCCGATAATATTTGCTGCTGTAACCAGAGGGTTTCTAAAGCGAGAAAATGCCAGCGTAGGTGAGCTAAAAGACGGGAGTAAATTTCAGTCACTTGGTTTTTGATATTTAATCTTTTTTGGACAGTATGGGAAGATTTGACTTTTTTATGGCTATTATTACCCGGACTATCTAAGGGGAGTTGTAGCAGCTCTTGGGGATTTTCTCGCCATCTCGGTATGGAAATATCAGTCCCCACTTCGCTTAAATAACCGTAGGTTTCTAACCAGAGGGAAAAAGCTGAGTCAAAATCTCGATCGATCGTATTTTTTCTCAGTTCAGATAGCGATCGCATTGAGGCTATTTCTGGCGCTTGGGAGTTATCCAATCTCTCAAAAGGTACTTGCGAAATACTGCGACGCAAGGCGAAGCTAAGAGGGGCAAGAATACTATAATAGGTAGCTTTTTTTAAGACGGTTAGAATCTCCTCAATTTGCTCTAAAATCTCCCCTGAAGATAAAGCTTCTGGGGAAGTAGCGTTAATTTTTTTGAGCGTTGGGATAAAATAGTTTTTTTGATCTTGGCTAAAGTCTTTTTCTAACTGTAATTCCCGTCCTAAAAGTTTTAATAAACCAGGGGAATTAGCCAAAGTTGCCGTTAAAGGTGGTTTGGTAAACTTTGCTCCTTTGGTCAGGAATTCTAAGCTTTCTGGAGGTAATCCCATGCGACGGAAAATTGTGCCTAATAAAGAAGCATTAAAATAGGCTCTTTGATAGTGTAAAGTCGCTGTTTCATTGAAGTCCAAATCGAGGGCTTTTTTGTCTAAAACTAACTGGAAAATATCTCCCCAAACTCCACAGGTTAAAGGACGATTAATTGACCAAGGTAAAGGACGAATCACACCTGGAATAACTTCAGCCGCGATTTTTCTTGTCCAAATTGGCTGTAAATTAGTGATAGGACGGCACTGTAATAACCATAATTTGTGTCCGTCATGAGTCCATTCTATATCTTGGGGAATGCCATGTTCAAGGTTTTCTAATTGCCGACAAAGATTAGCTACCTGTTGAATAATAGCTGGGGGAATATCTCCCGCTCCGATGATAATATTTTCTTCTAAATTAACTCGATAACTTTCGGGGGTGATTCTTCCCGATACAACTCTGGTGGCATCTCCGGGTAAAGCTTCAATAACTACATCTAAACTGAGAGGATTAATCGGATCACGACTGAAGGCAACTCCCGAAAAAACTCCTCGAATTTGTTCTTGAATTAACACAGCCATGGCTGTGTTTTCTTGACCTTGATCGAGTCGATAATTAACAGCATTAGGACTATTATAGGAGGTTTGGCAACTTAAAATCGCCGCCGCTAAATTTTCTCGATCGATGACGTTAAGAATTGTGGTATATTGTCCCGCAGATGAAGCGGTTTCACTATCTTCTCCAATAGCGGAAGATCGCACGACTAAGGGATGATTAATATCAGGATTAAGAGATTCTATTAACGGTTGTGGATCATCCCCCGGTGGTAAAACCCAACCCCTAGGAATGGGATAACCGGCACGCTTAAGATAGGCTAAAGTGGCGGCTTTTTGTCCCACTTTTAAGGCCGTCAGATTGTCATCAAGAGTTTGGATCGATCGATCTCCACGAAAAAAACGAAACATAGTTTTTGATTCATTGTTAACACTTGCTTCGGGTAAGTCTAAATCGTCGGCTATTTTTTGAAAAATTGCCCCTAATAGACAGGCTAAAGCAATGGCAGTTATAATATAACCTGAATCGTGGGGACGGCGCAAGGTGAGAATTAAAGCTAATAAAAATAATCCTACCAATCTACCCGTAGATTTTTCTCGAAAGACAGTAAAGCTAATCCCACTAATGATTGAGGTGAGAAAAACAGCGACAAAATCGTGAACGATTAATCCCCAGAAAACATTAGTAGTTCCCGCACCTTTTCCTAACCAATAGCGCCCCACGACTAAGGCAATTAAAGCTAATAATTCCCAAGTGGAGCCGGTGGGAAAAAAGAAACGGGTTAGGAAAATAACGATAATTCCCTTGGCTGCTTCCGAAATTACCGCCAAAATTCCCACTAATTTACCCCCATGGTAAAAAGCGGCAGTTACACCGATATTACCGGTTCCTAATTGGGATAATTTACGTCCAGTTACGAGATAATTTATCCAATCGATCAGAGGCAATCCCCCGATTATGGGACAGACTAAAAAAATAAATAGGGATCCCCAAATTTCTGTCATTATATTTTCTGGCTCTAAAAAATAGTTAATTCTCGGTGGAGTCCTGTCAGGTATCGGGATTAGAAGAATTCCGCCCACACTCCCTTCAATCTTATATAGTATTTTAGCTCTACCAACCCACGACATTATTTATTTTAAATTTTACTTTATAAATACTTACAGCCTTTCTCGGACAGATGAGGTATAATCACAACAGTGATTGCAGCAATTACGGGTGTCTTTCTTGGAGACTGCCTTAAAAGCTTCTTCGAGAGCCTTGTCTAAGTCTCGATAATTTTTCGGTTGTAATTTTCCCAAGATAGACTTGATTTTTGGGCAAAAGTTTTCAATAGTTTTCAATCGAGGTAAAGTCGAGAGAGTAAGGATGTAAATAAACTATCTTAGGCTCCTTCTTCTCCCACAGCTTGACGGACTTCTTCGCTGACATGAATTTTATCACTCACCCTTCGCTCATTTCTGGAACCGAAAATTTGATAAATTGTCTCAAATGCAGTCTAGCAAACGCATTGAGCGTTCTACTCGAATATTTATTAGTACAAAAAGACCATTTTGAGGTTAAGGAATTGATTAGGGTTTGAGCGAGCCAATTGGCGAGCGCAATCTCGGCAATGTTCTGCCTACCTTATTCGCTAAAAAGCATACAGGATAAAGGTTACAGCAATTTTAAAACCCTTGCCTTAAAAAATTAAGCCAACAATGAGTTATAATTGATAGCAATTACAGAAAATTATTATCTTGAAAATAAAATAAGACTAGGTTTATGCTGCTCGATCCTTTGGCAATGTCTTCAGTAGAACTAGATAATTTAAATCAACTTCCTGATTGTTCGGCCATATATTTTGCTATCGATTCTCAAAATAGAATTCTTTATATTGGTCAAGCAGTTAATCTTTTAAATCGCTGGAAAAATCATCATCGTATATATCAATTACAAGAAATTAATCAAGATTATCCTGTAAGAATAGCTTGGCAAGCTTGCAATAATGAAGAATTAAATGAAATTGAACTATATCTAATTAAACATTTTCAACCTTTGCTAAATAAAACAGAAGTTAAATCTCCACAAGTTGTACCATCAGAGTTAGTCTTCCGAAATTTTCTCAGGGAATTTTCTCGACGATTAATCATTATTGGGTTTAAACCACAAACTTCTCAAGAGCTACCACATATTCATTTGAAATATGACTGGACAGATTGTTCTCCGAAAGGGACAGCCGCAAAGATTAAAAATTTTATTCAAGAAAATAATCATATAAATACCAGTTTTAAGATTAGAAGAAAACCTTGGGGAAGAATCAGGGGGCCAGAAGATTTTCAAATAGGCAGTCGCGGACAAAAAGCCCTAGCTCGTCAGAATCGTTCCTATAATAATCATTGGTAAATGGCTTGTAATGGAGTAATAATCTCTATCACCCCTACCGATAATTATAAACAGATTAAATCAATAACAAATTTTCAAAAACTTGCTGGGGTAAAAATGAGAACAATCCCAGAACATGATTTTAAGAGAATGTCTAATCAATATCCTGATGATTTTGCGGATTTATCATACTTTGTCGATGATTTAGTTCCGTTACTTTGGATTGAAGGGTAATCTTGAATGGGTGCATCTCAATTTTGTAGAAATATCTATATTACATTATGGACGCAAGCGTTCATTGCTGTCAACTTAAGGAAATAGCCCCCGAAATTTGTTGAGAGAGAGCCTCCCTTTTCCTGTTCCCTGTTCCCTTGCCTATAGTAGGCTGCGTTCTCTAACCTGAAACCATCCATGAAAACTTCAATTACCCCTTCATTAATTGGAGGGGTTGATCATTTACTTAAACCAGAAAACGGGTTTCTTTAAGAAAACCAGAAAACGGGTTTCTTTAAGAAACCCGTTTTCTAGACAGGGGCTTAGATGTGTAATTAATTTTGCTTAGGTACTTAATCGATATTTATCGGACTACATCATTGGTAATAGTAACGATAATTCTTCGCAGCTTCGCACCTTGAAACTCGTAAGGAATCTCGTGTTTATATTAAGTTAGGAAGTTAGGAGTATGATTTGAGAAAGTTCTGATAATATCGACATTTTGTTCGATGTTATTAATATACAGTTTCATCTTACCTATTGTGCTGTCACCCAACGTTTCATCGGAAGGGGCGATTATCTTTGGTTTGGCAAATTCAACTTTGAGTTTCACCTCGCCACTAAGACAAGGAAGATCACTTGTGATCTTCTGTTGTTGCCCTAACCAGTTATAGACATAACATAGTTTTCCCTGATAGATGTGGAAACTATGCCCACCAAAACAGCCGTCGTGCGCCATCAGAACAGCCTGTAAGTCCCCTTTAGCTTTGGAGAAATCAATAGTTGCTTCGATCGCATAGAGAGGAGTGCTAATATTAGGAACAACAACTTCGGAAATTTCCAATCCTCCTGGATAATTTTTCGGGGGAACGGCGAACGTAGCGATTTCCCCGGCAACAGCTTCGGAAATTTCTGATCCTCCTGGATAATAAATATAGCTATCGGAAATTTCCAATCCTCCTGGATAATTTGTCGGGGGAACGGCGAACGTAGCGATTTCCCTGGCAACAGCTTCGGAAATTTCTGATCCTCCTGGATAATAAATATAGCTATCGGAAATTTCCAATCCCCCTAGATAATTTGTCGGGGGAACGGCGAACGTAGCGATTTCCCTGGCAACAGCTTCGGAAATTTCTGATCCTCCTGGATAATAAATATAGCTATCGGAAATTTCCAATCCCCCTGGATAATAGGTATAGGTAAATGTGGTATATTTTGAGTTATCAGAAAATGCCGGGGGAGGTAATTGAGGAATTTCTCCACCCACTACCGCAGATCCAGAGCAATCCTCAGGTGGCATATATTGTTCAGTCATCGAAATCTCCTTGGTAATCGATAACGGAAAAAAGTGAGAGATTTAACTGGAATTACACTGATGGACAAAATTAATAAATCAACTTTGCTGTAACTCATACTACTCAGTCCTCTATGCTAAGATGATCCAAAAAACGCAAGTTTTTAAATTGATGGGCAAAAAAGCTTAACTTTACTCAATAACCAAATAGTTATATATAGATGTTTATTTTTGACAGTAAAACCGATATTTTAATTGATTCTCAGGAATTAACCTTTAAAAGTGAATATGTTTGTGACTTTTCTCGCTATTTTCAGAATCGAGAATTTGTCAACTTAGATGCTTTACAACTCAGTGGCGATAATTTTGAAGGGTATCTTTCAAGGATCATCATCGATGAAGTGATGTTAGAATTATCGCAACGTAATTGTTTAACGAATGTTGTGGGAGTAATCCATTCTAAAATGTGGGTTTTTGCGATTCCTGTTCAGGTGAATTCTGTCTTCTTCCAAAATTTGTATCCATTAGAAAATAACTATCTTGGGATTGTCCCCCCTAAATCAGAAATTTCCGTTTTTCAACATCCCTTTTCCAATCGTTTTCAGCTTTACGTTCATGATAATTATCTGCAACAATTGTGCCAAACTTTAGAGTTACCAGAAGCGAAAAAGTTTTTAAATTCTTCCGCTTCTTCTATTGTGATTTGCCCATCGGAAAAAATTCGTCATCTCCAACAATCTTGTCATCAACTTTATCAAATGCTATTTAATTTAGATCGTCAACAAATATCTGGGAAAAGAAAAGCATTAAGATTGAATTTTGTCGGTCAAAAATTAAAAGAAGAAATTGTCAAAGATTTTCTTTTGACTTTAGCAGTAACCAAAGATATTAAAACCCCTAAAAACGCTATCAGACGCACCTCTATCCTCAAAAAAGCAGAAGAAATGATGAGAAAAAATCTGCGTTCTGATCTGACTATTCCAGCGATTTGTCAAAACTTAGAAGTAAGTCAACGCACCTTAGAATATATATTTAAAGACTTCTATCAAATGTCTCCTTACAATTATTTTAAATTGCTTCGTCTTAATGCTTTACATCAATCTCTTAACCAAAATAATCAGACAAAATTAGTTTATGAAATTGCCGAAGAATTAGGTTTTTTTCATCGAGGATATCTGGCCTCTGATTATAAAAAACTGTTTGGTTACTTCCCCTGTGAAACCTAAAAAAATAGTAGGGGTAGGAATTAGGATTATTGTTAGATTTATCTGACTTATTTTTTCTTTGAGGACTAAATTCCTAACTCCTCTTTCAATTCAGCGGCTCTCCCGCACTTGTTTGGTAGGGGCGTATAGTGTACGCCCTTTCTTCGATCAGATTTGCTGATCACCATAACCTCAAGAGAGCCATTAATAATTAGCCCCATCGAGATTAATTTACTTAATTCCTAGTAAGAAAGTTGTACCGATCGCCATAATTGCTAATCCGATTAACTTACTAATTAGAGTCGCTTGCTTGGCTAATTTTTCCTTAATGACACTGCCAAGGAAAAAAGCACCAGATGCGATCGCTAATTGGATGACGGTAAAACCGATTAAATAGGCAACTAAAGCGGCAACTCGCGCCCCGATAATTGATTCTCCGTAGGCATAACCGTGGAAAATTCCCGCAATCATTGCCAGAGTTGCCAGAGCGATCGTATAGAGATTAGAATGAGTTTGTAACCCTTTTTTCAGGGTTAAAACCACGCCAAAAATCACCACAGAAAGGGCAACAATCCCTTCAGGAAAAAGTAAATTTATTCCCTGTAAATGAATGCCTGTCCCGATTAAAGTGGCAATCGCAAAAGCGATCGGAATTAATAAACCCTGTTCCATGCCCACAGCAATTAAACCACTAGCCACCACAAAAGCTAAATGATCTAAACCGATAACTGGGTGAGCTAAACCCGATAAAAATCCGTTCCAAAAATTATCGGGAGTTTGCCCTCCCATAGCATGATGGGCGAGAGTTTTGCTGGCAAAAATTAACAGGAAGAGAGGGACAATAGTTAATATCTTTGTCCAGCTTTGACGAAAAATTATCTTCATTGATTACCTCAAAATTATGATTCGGAAACCCGCGCAACAATCGCCCGATGTCGGGGACTGGTGGGGGTAATGATCGGTGTTTCAAACCCCGCTTCAACTAATGCCTGTTCGATATCGAGAGTAAAATATTGATCGAGATAGGGTTCGGTACTCTTGAGTAAGGTTAGGACATAAGGGGGCATTTTTCGATAAATTTCCGAGCGCGGATTCATATCCATCAGCGTCAAATAACCCCCCGATCGCAATAAACGACGCGCTTCGGCGAAAATTTCTCTAGTAGCCTGTTGGGGTAGTTCGTGGAACATTAAAAACGAAGATACCAGATCGTAGGACTGACTGGGTAATTGAGTTTTTTCTGCGGCTGCGTGTTGCCATTGAATCGTCTTTTGTTTTTGTTGAGCTTGGTATTGGGCAACGGCTAAATAGTAGGGAGAGAGATCTAACCCAGTTACCCGCGCTTGAGGATAAGTATCTTGCAGTGCAAAGCTGCTCATGCCGACACTACAGCCTAAATCGACAATATCGTTAATTTCTGCCTTGATTTGCTCTTTTAATATCCGGTGATATTCCCGCCGCAATCGCGGATCGCCGTCCATCCCCGCCCCGGGCCAGATGGTAGAATGGACAGCATAGGCGGCAGATTCTACCTCAAAGGCTGGCAACCAGTCTAAATTGCCCTTTTCGTAAGCGTGGAAAGAACAAACGTAGTATTCGGGATAGACGAGATCGGGATTTTCTACCGCTTGCAGTTCCCAACTCCAATCCCGTTGTTGCCATTGTTTGACGGTTTCCCGCCAAGGTACGCCTAGTTTTTCGGCTCTTTTAATCATCATATTGCGCGCCTGATAGCGAGCGATGTCAAAAAGCGGTTTTATGCCGAGAATACGGTTAACTAGACCAGAAACAGGATTAAAGGAGGCCGGAACGGGTGTAACTGTCATAGAAAAGCTTTGATCGTAAATTTTCCCTTTTTCATCTTATAACAGTGATCAGTCATCAGTAATCAGTAATCAGTGAAAAGACAGCACTGTTACGGCCATTTAATACTGCTCAGTTAATACCACTCACTTAAAACTCAAATCTGATTACTGTTTACTGACAACAGCAAAAAGCTCCCTAACCACCATCTGGTCAATTTTTATTATGAGAACAATCGCTGAAATCAACGACAAAATCGCTAAAAAAACGGCTGTAGTCTGGACAGTAGAGGAATTAAAAAGCCGCGTGAGCGAGATGGGAATTAAGGAGATTTTTTCCCAAGTAGATGTGGTTTGTACGGGAACTTTTGAACCGATGGAATCTTCGGGGGCAATTATTAATTTAGGTCAGACGGATCCGCCGATCAAAATTCGTCAATGTTGGTTAGATGGGATTCCTGCTTATGCTGGTTTTGGGGCGGTGGATCTATACTTAGGAGCCAGTGCTATTAGTGATCTAGTGGCCAAAAATGAGAATTTAGAGGGAGAGAATCCCGAAAGGGGCGGCGGACATATTATTGAGGATTTAATCGCTGGAAAATCGATTCAATTGCGCGCTGTCGGCCAGACCACCGATTGTTATCCTCGCACTTCTTTTGAAACGATTATTTCTAAGGAGACTATTAATCAATTTTATCTTTTTAATCCTCGCAATCTCTACCAGAATTTTATCGTCGGAGTCAATGGGGGAGAGCGGACTTTATATACTTATTTAGGACCACTACAGCCGCGATTAGGTAATGCAGTTTATTCTAACCCCGGGGCAATTTCTCCCCTGTTAAATGACCCCGATTTAGAGGCTATAGGCATCGGTACGCGCCTTTTTTTGGGAGGAGGAATCGGTTATATTGCCTGGGAAGGAACCCAACATTTTCCCCTGCAAAAACGCCTACAAAATCGCACTCCTATTGGTCCCGCTTCCACCTTAGCCTTAATTGGGGATGCTAAACAAATGAATGCTCGCTGGGTGCGGGGTTGTTATTTCAAAAATTATGGGGCTTCTTTAATGTTAGGGGTAGCAGTACCGATTCCGATTTTAAGCGAGGAAATTGTTCGACATTGTGCGGTAAAAGATGAGGAAATTGTCGCTCCAGTGGTGGATTTTTCCATTCCCCGGCGAGTCCGTCCTACCTTTGGTTTAATCACCTACGCTAAACTAAAAAGCGGTCGGATTATGATCGAGGGAAAAAGTGTTAGGGTTGCTCCTTTGGCCAGTATTTCCTTGGCCCGGGAAGCCGCTTTAGAATTAAAAGCACTAATCGAATCGGGAGAATTTACCCTCACAGAACCCGTGGCCAAAATTAATCTAGAGCGGACTTTTATCCCCCAGGATCGTTGGGGCGGAAAATTATCAATTGAGTGAGGAGTTAAGGGATTGCGTGCAGGCGGCACAACTACAATTAGGGTATGCTGAAAAACTTTTTCAGCATACCCTCAATAGCAAATCATTACCGATTTTGACCGGAGGTCTCTTATCGTCCCAAAAGATTGGCAATATCAGCACATCCCCCCGGAATGGTTGCGCGGGACTTTTCCCCACACCAACGACAACAATAGTGACGTTGTTCCTCGCTCATATTTTTCACCCCGGTAAAATTGACATTTTCTACCACTGCTCCCGTGTGTTCTCCGCTGTCATAATTGGGGGGAACGGTACGACTGCGGGGGGTGGCATTTTCCAGGGAACCATAAAATAAACGCATCCCTTTCATATCTGCCCCTCTTAAATTAGCTTCGTAGAGAATTGTCCGCGATAAATTTGCTTTTACCAAATCGCTATAACTTAAATCGGCCCGCACCATATTCGCTTCGCTTAAATCCGTCCAGCGCAGATCCTGCCCGGAAATGTCGGCCCCGGCTAACATTACTCCCAATTGTACTACTCTTGTACCGAACTCTCGATCCTCCGCGTAACCCCCTTCCCCGTCTAGAATCGGTCGGCCCAGATAACGATCTCGTTTAATCGGTGATAATAGCCGCGATTGACTCAAAAAACGCAGTATTTTCGCTTTTCCAGAGGCATCGACACTGCTGAGGATGGAAGCGGTGCGACCTTCTGCGATCGCTCTTTCCTGGGGCCAATCTTCTAAAAATCCCTCCTCATCCAAGGCTAGATCGGAAATCCCCTGAAAATAGGAATCGATCGTCTGTTGTTGGGTAATGCGATTTTGCTGTATGGTTAAATCCTTAGAAATAACGTACTGTTCCCAGGCCACATAGACAGCTAACACGGCGATCATAATCTGTCCCAAGGCCCCCACCCACTCGGCCCAGGAACCGAACTCATCGTATTTAAAACTGTCTAACCACCGCAATATGCGCTCGTAAACTCCTAAATATTTCCCTAATCCGGCCAGAGCAGCTATAAAAACTATAAAAGCGAAAACCGTCTGACGTTCAGAGGGGGTGAGATAATGGGCGATCCACTGGCGAATAGAGGGCAAAATCACCTGTAAAGATATTAATATCGCTACTATCGCCCCAGAAAAGCCTAACCAGTCCCAGCTAAAGACGAGGCCGATGGTCATCAGCATCAGGGGGGCCAGTAGTAACCCCGCGTTACCCGGTCGAAGATCTTTTAATACTAGGATGCGCTGACGCACAGGATTACGCGAAGATAAAGAGGAGACGTATTCGGAGGCATCGGGGGCCGATAAACTGGTTTTACCGTTATTTTCGGGGTTATCAGCCCTATTTTCCGCGGCGAGTTTTTCTGGGTCTTTGCGATCGCTCATGTTAATCCTTGTCAAGAGAAAATAATTCCACACCGAAAACTGAGGCGAAAACTCTCGATAAATCTTGCTGTACTTGCATAAGACTAATATTAGGCAGAAACTGCTGTAAACTGCCCACGGGTTTATTAGCAATCCCACAGGGAATAATCTCGGCAAACCCGCTTAAATCTGGACAAACATTGAGGGCAAAACCATGATAGGTAATCCAATGACTAACTTTAATACCGATCGCCGCTATTTTATACCCTTCTACCCATACCCCCGTCAAGCCCCCGATTCTTTCCCCCGACAATCCATAAATAGCGATAGTTTGCAGGATGACTTCTTCCAATTGTCGCAAATACCAGTGTAAATCCTGCTGATAATAGCGCAAATTGAGGATCGGATAGCCCACTAACTGCCCCGGACAGTGATAGGTGACTTCGCCTCCTCGCTCGATTCGGTACACTTCTTTGTCGGTTTTGTCAAGATTAAATTTAATAAACTTAATATCTGAACCAGTACCAAGGGTGTAAACGGGGGGATGTTCCAGCAGCAGCAGCACATCGGGTAAGTCGGGATCGGCAATTCTCGCCGCCACCAGCGATCGCTGTTGCGCCCAGGTCAGGGAATAGGGAGTGATTGCCTGAATTTTCAGCCCGCAGAGACGAGGTATTTTTTGAGCATTCATTGCGAGATTTGTCAAAATATTTAAGAAATGTAAAAGAGCGCAAAGGAAGATTAAAAGAAGGGAAGATATATATGTTGGGGAGAATACTAAGTGCTAATCTAAGGTTATCCCATCTATTCCGAGGTTAACCGTCGCACAGGAGAAACAATCACCGGATTCCCTTGCTGGCGGCCAAAATCGGTTTCTTTAAATAAAAGTTAACAGAACTTCGCATTTCTGTTAAGAGAAGGTTTAGAGAAACTTGTTAGAATAGAGGCAGATAAATCCAGTTGCAAATAGGCGCTCGACCCGATGAATTTTCCGCGCGATCCGACAAAAAAAAGAGAAAGAGAACACCGACAATATCTAGACTGTGACCTCTAACAACAGCGTGATCGAGCAGATTTTTGAGGATTAAATTCCTAGCATCAACATCCCTTAAAAATAGTTGATGTGGACGGTCTATAGCAAAATTTTTAGATGGAGTAGTGAGTATGAAGCTATTGATTCAGGGCAATAATATCGCTGTCACCGAAGCTATTCATGATTATGTGGAACAAAAGCTGGAGAAAGCGGTGAAACATTTTAACGGCATGACCACAAAAGTGGATGTTCACCTCTCCGTGGAAAAGAATGCACGCATTCCTGATCGCCACAAAGCGGAAGTAACGGTTTATGCTAATGGAACAGTGATTCGCGCTCAAGAAGGAAGCGAAAATTTATACGCGAGTATTGATTTAGTTTCTGATAAAATCGCTCGTCAACTCCGCAAGTATAAAGAAAGATTGGTGGATCATCGCACCAACGCCACCGTTAAAACTAGCGAGGTGGTGCAAGAGAAACCCTTAGATGATAGCCTAATCGGTGATCGCACTCCCGAATTACCTGCGGAAGTAGTGCGGATGAAATACTTTGCCATGCCACCGATGACTATTGAGGAAGCACTAACACAATTGCAATTAGTCGATCACGATTTCTTTATGTTCTGCAACAAAGACACGAACGAAATCAACGTTATCTATCAACGCAATCACGGCGGTTTTGGTGTTATTCAACCCCGTCCCGTTAACGTAAATGGCAAAGAACCCCATTAACAGTTAGCGACTACAAATAAAACCAAAGACTGGAGAATTTCTCCAGTCTTTTTCTCATCTAACCAAGATTAACTTTCACCACTTTATTTTTTTCTGCCGACGCTTTCGGTAGGGTGAGATAAAGAATACCATCTTGATAGTTAGCGGTAACTTGGCTATTTTGCACCTCTACTGGCAGGGTGATCAAGCGACTAAATTTACCATAATAAAATTCGCTTTTTTCCACCTCGGCAGGGCGTTCACGTTGCCCATTAATAGCCACCATTTGCTTGCTAACCTCCACATCGATATCTTTAATATCCATACCGGGTAATTCGATTTTTAATTGCACGGAATCCTCGTTAACGGAGATTTCCACCGGGGGACGAGATACCAATGAAGTTGTCGGTAATACTTCTTGAAAAAGTTGATCGATTTGACGTTGGACAGAATTAATTTCTAGGAAGGGAGAATAAAGAGTGAAAGCCATAGTAATAATTTCCTTGAGAGGTTTTCTCTGACTGCGATTATCTCCATCTTAAGCAACTAACTTGGCTTCCACAAGACGGTTTTCAGGAAATAAAAAGTCGCAATAACCGATACAGTTATCAGTTATCAGTTATCAGTTATCAGTGGGGTGTGGGGTGTGGGGTGTGGGGAAGTGGGGTGTGGGGTGTGGGGAAGTGGGGTGTGGGGTGTGGGGTGTGGGGTGTGGGAAGAATAAATAAAAATAATCTCCTGTCTCCTGACTCCTGACTCCTGACTCCTGCCTCCTGTCTCCTGTCTTCGTTATAACCATTGTTGTAATTCTGGCCAACCCAAACCTTGACGCACGATATCCGGTTGATCGCAGGTAAAATCAACAATGGTTGACACTTCCGAACCAGGAGCCGAACCATCTTCGATAATTAAATCAACGATATGATCGAGGGCATCGAATAACCTAGCGGATTCTAATCCCTTGGTGGGAAAATCCCCCTCCTGATCGGGAAGATGGGCAGAACTAGAGATAATGGGATTTTCTAGGGTTTCGAGAATAGTGCGACAGATAACGTGATCGGGAACCCGGATACCGGTGGTTTTCCGCTTCGGATTCATCACCACTTTCGGCACTAATTTAGTCGCCGGTAAGAGAAAAGTGTAGGGACCGGGTATAACTCGTCGCATAATCTTATAAGCATAATCGCTGACCACTGCGTACTCGGAAATATTCGACAAAGAAGAACAGAGAAACGTCAAGGGTTTATCATTAGATAGTTGCTTGATTTGGCGAACTCGTTCGACGGCAGATTTCACATTGAGATCGCAACCGATCGCATAGACGGTATCGGTAGGATAAAGCATAATTGCCCCATTTTTCAGGGCATGACAGATTTCTTGGATAGAACGTTGTTGGGGATTTTCCGGATGGAGAGAGTAAATAGTAGCCATGATAGCAAAATCGTCGCCTATTGGGATTGTCCCACGGGAATCGCCGGGGATATGTGTTTAGGGGCGTTAGTAGATTTAGGAGTCCCCTTAGAATACCTGATTGCACAACTAAAAACTTTAGGAATCGAGGATGAATATCAGTTAAGGGCCGAAAAAGTGCATCGTCGCGGTCAAATTGCCACTAAGGTTCACGTCGATGTCACTGCCGAGAAGTCCGATTATCATCACCACCATCACCATCATACCCCCGCTCGCCATTTACCGGAGATTGAAAATTTAATTAAACAGGCAAATTTACCCCAGAAAGTCCGAGAATGGAGTTTAGCGGTTTTTCAACAACTGGCGATCGCAGAAGGAGCCGTTCACGGGATCGCGCCGGAAAAGGTGCATTTTCACGAAGTGGGGGCAACCGATGCCATTGTTGATATCGTCGGGACTTGTTTGGGTTTGGATTGGCTATCGGTGAGTGAATTATACTGTTCTTCTCTACCCACCGGCGGCGGTACAGTTCAGGCCGCCCATGGTCGTTTACCAGTTCCCGTGCCAGCAGTAGTACAATTGGTCAGTCAGCGACAAGTACCAATTTATAGTAATGGCATCGCAGCGGAGTTAGTAACACCCACGGGGGCAGCTATTGTGACAACTTTAGCTAAAAGTTTCGGTAAACCGCCGAAAATGCAGTTAGAAAAGGTCGGTTTAGGGGCAGGTACAAAAGATTTACCGATTCCCAATCTTGTCCGGCTTTGGTTAGGGAAAAAAACACCAGAAAAGCTAGATGAAATCGAAACTGTGGCAGTTTTAGAAACTCAAATTGATGACTTAAATCCGCAAGCGATCGCCTATTTAAGTGAGGCTTTATTACAAGCAGGGGCTTTAGATGTATTTAGTCAAGCAATTACTATGAAAAAATCCCGTTTAGGGATACTTTTGACAGTAATTTGTGCCTTGGATAAAATTGCTATTTGTGAAAATATGATCTTTCAGGAAACCACAACTTTAGGCATTAGAAGGACAATTCAAGAGCGATCAATCTTAAAAAGAGAGATACAATCGATCGATACTGTCTATGGACAAATTCGGCTAAAAGTTGCCTACAAAGAGTCAATTAATCAACCGATTACCGTACAACCAGAATACGAAGATTGTGCCGCTATTGCCCGTCAGCACCATCTACCTTGGCGATTTGTTCATCAAATGGCCTTGGCTATTTGGCAAGAAAAAAATCAGTCTTGACAGCAGGGCGATTTTCTCCTAAAACTGCTATATCCATTGTTCAAAAGCTATTTTCAGGAAAATAATCACAATTTAAAACCTGTTCTTGGGTAAAAGGACAATCAACCGGAAAAGTTTCTTTTGGTAAATTAGTTTCATTTACCGTCCCTCGCACTGCCTTTTGATAACATTCTGCGAAAATATCGGCTAAATAGGGTTTTAAGCTGGGACTATCCCTAAAAATAAGCTCTAATTGTTCTCTTTGCTCATCAATGGTATTTATCCAGCTATTAGTCCGTTTTTCCGATTGATATTGCCATTTAAGTAAGTGGATCAAGAGAACTTTTAAACGACTGAATACCTCCCGTCTATTATTACGTCCTATATCGGATATTTCTTCGATTAAGTTATCTAAATCAAGGGCCTGTAAATTGCCCTTTTTTAAGTGATTGACGGTTTGCTCAATCCACAAATTAAAATCAGTTTCATAAAGCTGAGATAATTGATTTTTCATGTTGATAATATCCCATTTAGAAGTGGGTGGTAACGGACCACTCTCTTAACTGTAACTGTTCAGGGGAGTTATCAGTAGGGGGAGCCAGTTGAGGTTCTGCCATTCGCAGTCGGATGTTAGCCAGCCCCATGTACAATCAAAAATACTAAATTTAGCCAATAAAATAAGGACGCTGCCAATTGCGTCCTCAAGGTATCTGGAAAAGGCTTTTTTCCTAGACTTTCCGAGAGTAGTATTCCACTACTAACAGTTCATTAATCGAGAGGGCAATCCATTCTCTTTCCACAACGCCATTCACTTTGCCCACGAGGGTGTTTTTGTCAAATTCCAAATGACTCGGCAGGTTGGCTAAACCGGGGTATTCCATATTTCTTTTGACTAGATCTTGGGAACGCTCTTGATTTCTAACTCCAATCACATCACCCGGACGGCACTGATAACTGGCAATATCCACAACTCTACCGTTAACGGTGACGTGACCGTGATTGACTAATTGTCGCGCCCCCGGAATTGTCCCGGCCATACCGAGACGGAAAACGGTATTATCCAGACGCATTTCTAAGAGTTGCAGCAGCACCTGACCGGTGGAACCGGTAGCCCGGCGAGCTTTGCGGACATAGCGAATTAATTGTTTCTCGCTGACACCGTAGTTAAAACGCAGTTTTTGTTTTTCTTCTAGACGAATGGCATATTCTGAACGTTTTTTGCGGGCCTGGCCATGTTGCCCGGGTGCATAGGCACGACGGGCATTTTTACGGGTTAAGCCTGGTAATTCCCCTAAACGACGCACAACGCGCAAGCGCGGTCCTCTATAACGAGACATACAGACAGTCTGCTCCTATTTAAATTTATCCCAAAACTATTATCGTAGCACAAATTAAGTAATTTAGTTGGGAAGTGGGAGTGGGGAGTGGGTAGAGGGAATTATCAATTATCAATTATGAATTATGAATTGGGGAGCGGGGAGTGGGGAGCAAAAAGCAGCAAGATTGGATCGGGGTATCCTGACTCCTGACTCCTGACTCCTATCTACTGACGGCAGCTGATGTATTTTTTTCATTAAAGATGAGGCTAATCTCCGCCATCTTAGGGCATACTGTGAGTGTAACGAAGCACTATATTATTCAGGTTGCTTTCCCACTCCTTCCCTAGCTGAATCTCTATCTTGGAGAAGCCATAAGCCATGATCGAAATGAAAGTCGCTGGAATTGCCCTAGACGCTATCACTCGCAGTCCCATTGTACTGCTGAAGGATGGTTCTGAGCGTCGCGCCCTACCTATCTACATCGGACAAGATCAGGCTAAGGCCATTATGACCGTCCTCGAACAACAAAAACCCCCTCGTCCTCTCACCCACGATTTGATCGTTAATATTTTTAAAGCTTGGGACATGGATTTAGAAAAAATTGTCATCCATTCTCTCCAAGATAATACTTTTTATGCTGTTCTCTGTCTCCAGCGCGGCGAAGTCAAAAAAGAAATCGATTGTCGTCCCAGTGATGCGATCGCTATTGCCCTGCGTACCAACAGTCCCGTCTGGGTAATGGAAGAAGTGATCGCTTCCGCTTCTATTCCTGTCGATCGTGACGCGGATGAAGAGGAACGTCAAGCTTTTCGCAATTTCGTCTCCAATCTTAGCCCCTCAGACCTGATCCAACGTCGCGGTGATTTTAGTGATCAGTGATCTTGAAGCGGTCAGCCGTCAGCCGTCGGCTAGATAAAAATGATAATAACAGGGAAATTATTAGGGGTCGAGAATAGAGTCGCCCCCATCCCCTCCCATTCGGAACCGTACATGAGACTTTCGCCTCATACGGATATTGGAACCCACATTCCGCACCCTCAACTGTCACATAATAGCTCCTGCAAGCGTGGTGTTTGATTACTGCTAATTCTAACGGAAAATCTTGCCCCTTGCCTCTTGCCTCATCTCAACAAGCAATTTAAATGCGCGGGCAGAGCTTATCCAAAAAGGTTTTGAGATTTATTCAGCCAGCCCTATTTAACGATCGCTGCCGTTTTCCTGTACCGATCCTAACTGTTGACGCACATCATCGATCGCTAGATTTAACTGGGCAATTTTATCTTCTAAACTGCGGCGGGCCATTTCCATGCCTTCCTCGGGAGTCAAGCGCCCATGGCGGATACCCTCCACAAAGGACTGATTATCACCAGCTGCTAAACCGCGGCGGCTGCGATTAGCCAACACTGTCCCCAAAACACCGCCCACTAAACCACCGACAATCGCACCGGCTAAAAAACCGCCCGCAAACCCATCTCGCTGACTCATAATCCGTTTTTCTCCTAATAGGTTCCAAAAGCTCGATCGCCGGCATCGCCCAACCCCGGCACGATGTAACCACGGCTATTTAGTCCTTCATCGATAATAGCCGTATAGATGTTCAAGCTGGGATAATTCTGACTCAATTTCTGTAAAGCCGGCGGGGCAGCCACCACCGAAATCAGGCGAATTAGGGCAGGATCAACGCCTCTGCTGGTAATTTCTGCCATTGCCGTTGAAATTGATCCCCCCGTGGCTAACATCGGTTCCAGAATTAACACTCTCGTGGCCGGATCAAAACTAGCCGGTAATTTATTTAAATAACAACTCACCTCCAGGGTTTCCTCATTTCTGGCTAAACCGAGGTGATAGGTACTAGCTAGGGGTAAAAGACTTTGCGCCCCTTCCAACAGGGCTAATCCTGCGCGTAAAATTGGGACTACGGCGATCGGTACGCTAGGATCGATAAAAGTAGCGGGACATTCCGCTAGAGGGGTTTTAACGCTAGTTTCCAGGGTCGGCAGCCATTGCCGCGCCGCTTCGTAGGTTAACCAGCGCCCTAGTTCCGTCATCGCTGTTTTAAACAGTACCGAGGGGGTATTTTGATCGCGGGCGATCGCCAGCCAATGCTTAACCAGAGGGTGTTCGGGAACGTAGACGCGCAGTTGTAAAACCATGAAAACACGAGAACTCGATCGAGGGCTAAACTTTATCTTAAGCCAAAAAGCCATCAGCCTTGAATTAGTTATCAGTTTCTGAAGGCAAGGGGCGACAGGCACTCATGCAAAAGAAAGAATCTGGCAATTCTCCTACCTAAAAAGAAGGATAGAAACTAAGTAGATCAAAGCTTTTAGCTTAACCAATTAGGTTTTAGATTCGGCCTTTGGTATCGGTTATCAGTTCACTGTTGACTGAAAAAAGCTCTCCACCTCCTCTTGTCAGAGGTCTGCCCGAATATGTAACAATTTATGGGAGAAACCCCCAGCAAATTTAACGAGAAAAACATGGCAGCTACAATTAAGAAAGGAGCTTTAGTCCGCGTGGTGACGGGAAACCTAGAAAATAGCCTCGAAGCCCTAGCCAGCGATCGCCGTTTACCCAGTTATATGTTCAACTCGACAGCAGAAGTCTTGGATGTAAAAGATGATTACGCTTTGATTAAATTCTATGTTCCTACCCCCAGTGTGTGGCTAAAGCTCGAACAACTGGAACCCGCCTGATGAGGATATTGCCTCATCCATAAATCATGGTTGACTTCTACGATACACCCCTCCCCTGTCAATCGCCCCGAGTCTCGGTTATTGGTGCTGGTAACGTCGGACGCACCCTGGCCCAACGCATCGCCGAAAAAAACCTCGCCGATGTAGTTCTCCTCGATATCGTCAATGGTTTGCCCCAGGGTATTGCCCTAGATTTGATGGAAGCTCAGGGCATAGAACTGCACGACAGCGAGATTATCGGCACTAATAACTACGAAGACACGGCAGGCTCGGATATTGTCGTGATTACGGCCGGATTAGCCAGAAAACCGGGCATGAGTCGCGATGATCTCATGAATGTCAATGCTAAAATTGTCGTCGAGGCCGCCACTAAATGCCTCAAGTATTCTCCAGAGGCCATTTTTATCGTCATCACTAATCCCCTTGATGTGATGACCTATCTAGTCTGGCAAGCAACCGGTTTACCCCCCCAAAGAGTGATGGGAATGGCTGGAGTCCTCGATTCTTCCCGTTTACAAACCTTTATCGCCATGGAATTGGGGGTTAGTACCGCCGACGTTCATGCTATGGTTTTGGGTGGTCACGGTGATTTAATGTTACCCCTACCCCGTTACTGTACCGTCAGTGGTGTGCCGATTACCGAATTAATGGACGAGATGACGATTAATCGTCTAGTGGAGAGAACTCGCAACGGTGGGGCTGAAATCGTCAAATTACTGCAAACTGGCGGTGCTTATTACGCCCCTGCTTCCTCTGCCTGTACCATGGTCGAGACGATATTGAGAAATCAATCCCGTTTACTGCCGGCGGCAGCCTATCTCAAGGGTGAATACGGTTTACAGGATGTTTATCTGGGGGTTCCCTGTCGCCTAGGATGCCGGGGTGTGGAAAGTATTCTGGAAGTGCGTTTGACCGATGCTGAACGTCTGGATCTACACACTTCTGCCGCCTCAGTTCGTCAAAATGTTCATTTAGCCCTTGACAGTCTCAAGGTTTTGATGTAGTTAATACAACTCATATTTTAAGAGGGTACAGGGCAAAGAACCGTTATACAAGGGAGTGCGACGGGAAGAACGCAGACCGATTTGTTTGGTCAGTTCTTTGTTTCCCGATAAAATATAGGCTGTCCAACCCTTAAACCTCTGTTTCAAGACATCACCGAAGGATTTATATAGGGTCCCTAATTCTTCGGTATTGCCCAATCTTTTGCCGTAAGGGGGATTACAGAGAATAATCCCTCGATCGCTCGCCGGTTCTAAGTCGGTGATGCTTTGCAAGCTAAAATTAATATGGTCCTGCACTTGACAAAAATAGGCGTTATCCTCGGCCTGATGTAGAACCTCATAATCGGCATCACTAGCATAAATTGGCGCATTTAGCTGAGATTTTTGTTTTTCTTTAGCTTCCTGAAGCAAAGATTGCCATAAATCCGGTTGATAGTCTGGCCATTTCTGAAATCCGAACTGGGAACGAGATAAACCGGGGGCAATATTTAAAGCTTTTAACGTCGCTTCGATGACAATAGTTCCCGAACCACAGAAAGGGTCCAAAAGCGCCATATCATCCTGCCATGCCGATAATTCTACCAAAGCAGCGGCGAGACTTTCTTTCAGAGGTGCGACTCCCATGGCCCGATGATACCCGCGACGATGCAAACTGTGACCAGAACTATCTAAACTAAGCACACAGCGATTTTTCTCGATATGAGCGTTAATTTGCAGGTCGGGATTTTCTGTATCCACAAAAGAACGGGGATTCCCCTGTTGACGCTGTTGGTCGATAATAGCGTTTTTGATGCTTAAGGCGGTGTAATGGGTGTGATTGAGGCGATCGTTCGTTCCCGTACATTGTACCGCTAAAGTTTCCTCACTGGTGAGATAATCGCGCCAATCAATGGCTTGAATACCATCATACAGTTCCTTCCCATCCCCACAGGGAATTTCGGCAATGGGAACCAAAACCCGAAAAATAATTCTTGACCAAAGATTGACTCGATAGAGTAGGGCCAGATCTCCCTGAAAATGGACTCCCGTGAATACGGGTTTCACTTCTTTGGCCCCTAGGAATTCTAATTCCCTAGCGGCAATTTCTTCTAGTCCCCTCGCGGTAGTAGCAAAATAGGATCGAGTCATTTCAGTTATCAGTTATCAGTTTTCAGTTTTCAGTTTTCAGTTTTCAGTTTTCAGATGTGAGTTATCAGATGTGAGTTATCAGTTTTCAGGTTTCAGTTTATCAGGTTTCAGTTATCAGTTTTCGGTTTTCAGTGACTAGCGCCGGTCGTTGGTAGCTTGAAATCAGAAAGATTTTAATTTTTACCCTCTTGTAAATTCCCTATCTCATACGCTCTTTCTTTATCTTGTAGGTAGTCGGCGATCAAATCAAGTTTTTGTTAGGAAATATTAAGGGTTTCTCCCAATCAAGACTAGACAGCATTCTCTGAGAAAATAATGTAGGCGCTCATTATCGTTGGGGAAAATTTTCTCGCGAGTTGCCTGAGCTATATTTGCTAGTTCTGTTTCCCCTATCTCTATATTATCCAGCCAACGCTCAAAATCTCCTTTGTCCATGTGTTCTTTAAATTTATTGGGATTATCTATACATAATTCGAGTAATTCTGGGATATTGTTAACGTCTTTTACTCCACCATTGTCTAAGTTAAAATAGAAAGGTGGATTATATTTCGTAGTTCTACTGTAATTTTTAATTTTATTAAGAAGATTTTTAAAACAATTATTAATAAGTTTATTTAAAAGGTATTGTTTATCTGCTCCTTGTGCTTGCATCGAATCTTTAGTATTCTGTACTTGATTAGCTAGGTCAACTTCACCTAAAGTTTGCAGTCTCGACTTTAATGAGTCATTTTCTATCTCAATAATAGCATTAGTTCTATCATCAATCATTGATTTTACTATTTTATACATTTCCCATACTCTATGGTTAGACTTCCAAAATATTCGTGTACTTTTCACCTCTTTATTTTCTATGTTAATTCCTTTGTACCAAATTTTTCTTAAACTTCCTTCACCGTCTCTTAACTGGGTAATTTTTGTTCTCATTGTCGATTCCCACCATGAGAAGATAAATATAATTATTACTAAATAAAATAATAAGATTAATAAAAAAAACATATTGTTTGATATGTTGAATATGGAAAAAATACCACCTACATTTGCGACTAATGCAATACCACCAAAAACAACCGTAACCCAAGTATTTTCTTCTGCTTCAGTTTTTAAAGTCTGCATATAGCTTTCCCAAATAATAGGCTTTTGACCACTAGGTAAATTATTAAAGTATAAATCATTAATTTTAGGCTCAATATTAGTGGCAATATATCTACCAATTCTAACAATCAGATAAGTATTTCCATTAACAAGAAGGATGATTAGTATACAAGAGGCGGGAACTATTATTCCTAGAATAATAGCTGAAGGTATTCGTCGTTCAATTGGAATATCATAAAAGTTTTGTCGAGATATTGTTTCTGTTTCTGTGTCTTTTTCTTTAATAACTAACCCTGAATTTTTTTCTTGATTGGTGTGGTTACTATCCGCTTTTGGATGAGATATTGTCTGTTTTATTGTATTTCCTGTTCTCTTTTCTATTGTAGTTGTATCTGTGGGTATTCTAGTAACAGTCGTTGTCTCTTTCATGATGGGAAGATTAGCGATGGGACTGATCCCAATTCCCAGTAAAGTCAAAACTAAACCACCCCCAAAGACAATAACATTAGTGCGATTTTGTATGGTTTGCGAAATTTCCGTTCTCAGGGTTTTATACTCCTCCATACACACATCGATCGCTTTATTGATATCGGTTTGATTGTTGTTATTAGGCATTTTTTAACTCTCGAATTTATATATAGTTTTAATTTTATCTGGTCAAATAGAATTACACTATTGGCTTAAACTTTTCTTAATTAGTTCCAATGCGATTTGTAAATTAGCCTGTGTCCAAAGGAGAGGAGTGGCATCATTAGGAATATATTTTCCCTGTTCTAGATAGTATAATTCGGGACATTTAAACTCACCCACGGGGGAATCTTTTCGCGTAATTTGTCCGAGAGAACGATTAAAGTAATGGGTTTGTAGGTTGAGGT
Source organism: Microcystis sp. M061S2 (assembly GCF_020245605.1). Classification (NCBI taxonomy): domain Bacteria; kingdom Bacillati; phylum Cyanobacteriota; class Cyanophyceae; order Chroococcales; family Microcystaceae; genus Microcystis; species Microcystis sp. M061S2. The sequence continues at coordinate 30,560 of NZ_JADBUP010000024.1, forward strand.
ATTTTTCCTGACCTGTACTCTGGAATTTAAGTCCAAAAATGGCAGAAATAATCGGATCAAAAATACACCATTGTGCTTCTTCGCCTAGGTTTAATCCTCTCCCTTGTTCCTGTAACCAATTTTCCCTTTCTGTCGATACCGTGGTGCGGATTTCTGGGGGAATTAAGCGATAGTCTCGACACCAAAAAGAATCGCCTAAATAGCGACGAATACCGTAATCTCCCTGAAGGTGAACGATAACATTATTAAGAATTTGATCGGCGATATTTGTCTCCACCACTTGTAAGGGATAAATCAAAAAAAGTAGGGCTGCATCATAACTTCTCGCTTGCGGTACTGGTAGAAGGCACTCGGCTGGTAAAATACGGTATAAAGCTTGTTCTCCTATCTCAATTAAGTCCGCTAAAAATGCTGGTGTAATCCTGCGATTTTCAGCTGTGAGATTTATCTCTGTCTCGATTAATAACCTTTTTAATTCGCGTAATCCCGCTACCACAACCCCGATGCTAGATGCTTCTATTTTGCGGGTTTCTTCCCAGTGACCGCTATCCTCATCCTGCCAATAACTAATCGCTTGAAAATATAAGGGGAATAGGGCAATTGTTTCTAAACAATGGGGGGAAAGCTGAACATATTTTTCCCGTGCTAAACGACAATAAAACCAGAGAAAATAGCCAAGAGAATCATTTTGTGCGTGTTGCCAAACTTGGTCAATTTCCGTCAGTGTACGTCCCTCAAAACGAATATGAGGACGTTCCATGATCTTTTCAGGATTAACCCGACCTTGGATAATATTAATAAAACGCCTTTGGAACTTTTGAAAATAGTTCATCAAAGTCTGAATATTCTTGACAGCGATCGCTGTCTGTCCGATAATATAGTGAGAATAAGCCAGATAAACGTTATCCCTCAGCCAAACATTGGCATAACCCGTGTATTCTGTCTCATTACTGACTAATGCTGCTGGAAATAAGCCATTTTCTAGCTGGGGAAATCTCAAGACATCATTTTCCGACAAAAAGGCAGATAATCTCTGGATATCCTCCAGAGAGTAGCGATATTTAATGAAATCGAGAATTTTTTCGTTGTGAACAACCAGCATCGGCAAAATACTCAAATAATCTGCTCAAAAACGAATTTATCTCGATAAATTCTACTGAGAAACCCAAAAAATGCGTCTTTGATTGGGATCCCGTCGGGGACTTTGTTCTCCCATCACTTGCCGCGCTTGACTAGGATCGAAGCTGCGAGTAAATTGACCGCGTAATTGATTGACGCGTTCCTCCTTTTCTTGGACTGCCAAACGCACTTCTTCCAGTTTTGCCTGTTGCATCTGTTGGTAGGGTAGCAAACGAGCGATCGCAAAAACTGCCGTGATCGAAAGAGCGCTATAGGCAATAATTCGCAGCCAAATCTCGATAACTTGCCATTTTTGGGATTTATTGCCGCTTTTTGGCTTTTTTCTCGGTTTTTTGTCGGTTTGGTTTCGTGTTCCTGCGGTCATAGATTTATGAGTATAAGTAAAATCGGTCAGAAAAGTGGCTAAGTAGCTGGTTATAATTTAAAAATGGATTTTGCCTTTAATCCCCCCTTGATAAGGGGGGTGCCGATAGGCGGGGGCATCTGACAACTTTTAACGCCTACCTACTTAATTACTTTCAAGTTACACCCAATCACTGATAACTGGTAACTGATGACTGATCACTGAAAAAACCCCAATCGGTCTATCCTATAGGTAGGTCAGACGGGATCAGGGTTTATTGAAAGCGGTTTTACTTATAAAGTTCCGTCGCTAGACGAAAAGCCAAAATCCCGGGGATTAAAGCAATTACCAGAGCGACTAGAACTTGAGTATCAGAAAGCATTGCTGATTATCTCCTCATAAAGATATTCATCCAATACTTTCCGACATCATCGGGGTCCTCTGCATCATTTCGTTACAAGACTTCATATCTCCCCACCCCGATGACGGTTATCTCCCCTAGAAAAGAAAGTTGTAAAAGCGTTAAGCTGAGGTATTGCCATGATTACATTTATTTTTACCTGCGGCCTCAATGTTAGACTCGCTCCTTGATTCATCTCTAACCCTTAGTCTAAAAACCCCGTTAATTCTGTTGGTTCTCATTGCCCTAGAAGCGGTATTATCAGCAGATAACGCCATTGCTCTCGCTTCCATAGCACAGGGATTAGGAGATCATCAGCGTCAACGTCAGGCCTTGAATATTGGCTTAGTTTTCGCCTATATTCTCAGGATGGTCTTGATTCTTACCGCCACCTGGGTGGTTAAATACTGGCAGTTTGAACTTTTGGGAGCAGTATATTTGCTCTGGTTAGTCTTTAATTACTTTGCCTCCCCCGAAGACAAAGACCACACCCATCATAGTCTCAAGTTTCAATCTCTCTGGCAAGCTATCCCCCTAATTGCCGTTACTGATTTAGCTTTTTCCCTCGATAGTGTCACCACCTCCATCGCCGTGGCCGATGATACTTGGTTGATCCTGCTTGGTGGTACGATCGGAGTAGTTACCCTGCGCTTTATGGCGGGTTTATTTATTCGCTGGTTAGAGGAATACACCCACCTAGAAGATGCCGGTTTTGTCACCGTCGGTTTGGTGGGTTTAAGACTGCTGTTGCGGGTGATTAGTCCCGATTTTGTGCCGCCGGAATGGATTATGATTAGTTTAATTGCTATCCTCTTTGCTTGGGGTTTCTCAAAACGCAACGATCGAGAACCAATAGAGAGTGATCCCATCCAATCTGATGAATTGCCATAAAATAATCATCAGGAGTCAGTAATCAGTGATCGGATTTGAGTTTTCAGTTCACTGATTACTGTTTACTGTTCACTGTTCACTGAAAAGAGAATCCCTAGAAGATCATGTCATCTTTACCGACTCCATCTGCTGATACCTTAGAAAATTCTACTCGATCGCCCTCTTGGAAAATTAAACTCCTCTACGATGGAGAATGTCCCCTCTGCTTGCGAGAGGTTAATTTTCTGCAAAAACAGGATGCTGGGAGAGGATTAGTTGCTTTTGTCGATATTGCCGCCGAAAACTATAATCCAGAGGAAAATGGCGGTATTTCCTTCGCGGCGGCCATGGGACGAATCCACGCTGTACTAGCCGATGGTACTATTATTCAAAATGTGGAAGTGTTTCGCCAAGTCTATGATATTTTAGGCATTGGTTGGATTTATGCCGCTACCAAATGGCCGGTTATCGGGTTTCTAGTGGATATTATCTATGAAATTTGGGCTTCTTGGCGATTAACCTTAACCGGAAGACCGAATCTAAAAACAATCTTAGCAGAGCGTCAAAAACGTCTGGAATGCAACTCATCAAATCGTTGTTCTCGCTGAGTTAAAATCTCCTAACCCTACACCCTACTCAGAATCACCCCTTGGGATGTGATACTAAATCCGTTGAGTATAGGCTACTTATAAGGACAGTCAAAAGGCAAAAGGGGGAATACATAATCAGTTTTTAATAACCAGATTTAATGTGATAATTCTGCCTAGTAAATAAATGGTACTTTATTTTCTTGCCAGTCCCTGACTGCGACCGATGATCGCCCAGAGATAGCTAATTGCTAAGGCCAAAAACGCGAGGGAAATACTTTCTTTGACGATAAAAATACCCAGACCGATCAGCACACAGGGAACGAAGGTACTTCCCTGACTGGTTAGAATAGTGGCGATGGTCGGCACGCTGGTCAACCCGTATGCGATCGCACACCAAACCCCCACCAGAATCAAAAACACGCTGACGATAACGATCAGACTTGTTACAGTACTACTGGCAAACAGGGGAACGTAAATGCCGATATTATCGCTGCCGTTGGCGACGGTCAACGCAGCCACGCTATAGGTGCGCGGGTCAAACCAACCACCGAAGGGTTTACCCTGAGCTACGCCGAAGGGGGAATGTTTCGCACCCTCTAAGTCCAATTCGACATTCTCCGGCTCCTCCTCCTTCTCCTCTTCTTTGAGAAGGGAAACGATGCCGAGAATCACAGGAACGAGGCCTAGATAGCGAATCCATGGGGTAGGGATGAGAAAGCAGCCGAAAAACCCCGCTAAACTGGCAATAACAAGCAGACTAAAGCCGATATACTGACCGATGACGATATCGCGACGACGGAAGAGTTTCCCCGTTTGGCTGAAGAGAATCGTCAGGATCAATATGTCGTCGAGGTTGGTGGCGACGAATGCCGCTACACCGGTAGATATCGCGATCACAATCTCGATCATGGTTTTTTCCTTAAGATGGCCGTCGGGTTCGTCCGTTCGTTATACCTTGTTCGGCTTTTCCTTCAAAGGTTCCGGAACGGGAGAATTTTACTACCTATCCCGATCGAGAAACTGTATTTCGCACGACCGATGGCTCTATCCCGGTGCGGAATGGAAAAAGAAAGCGAGAGCGATGACCGTGTAGGTCGCCACCAGTAATATACCCTCTAACCAGTTCGAGCGACCGTCGTTACTGATCGAGTTAGTCAGCCACACCGCGACGGCGACGGCGACCAATTCAAACGGATCGAAATCGAGAGCCATCGGCTGACCGAGGAAATAACCCGCAATCACGAGGACGGGTGCGACAAAAAGTGCGATTTGCAGACTCGAACCGACGGTGACAGAAACCGCCAGATCCATTTTGTCTTTTAAGGCGACCCTAACCGCAGTGGCGTGTTCGGCCGCGTTGCCGATAATTGGCAGCAGGATCACCCCCGTGAAAAGGGTCGTTAATCCTAATTTATGCGTGGCTTCCTCTAGGGTATTAACTAATAATTCCGATTCGACCGCCACCCCGATGGTCACCAGCAGTAATATCCCCACCCACAGCCAGAGATTCGGCTTTTTTACGCTTACGGCTTCTCCTGGCTCTTCATCGAGAGCTGCGTCCCCCACCTCGTAAAGATAGGTATGGGTCTTCATCGAAAAAAGCAGACTCAGACAATACACAAAAATTAATACCGCCGCCAACGCTACCGAGAGACGCTGTAGGGCGCTCTCCTGGATTGCGGCGGAAGTGTATTGAAAGGTTGTGGGTAGGAGGATCGCCGCGACGGCGAGATTCATCGACGAGGAATTTAAACGGGCGGTCACGGGCTGGAATTTCTGTTCTTTATAGCGTAAGCCGCCGAAAAACATCGATAAGCCCGTTACCAGCAGCAGATTCCCGATAATCGAACCGGTAATCGTCGCTTTCACCACCTCGATCAAACCTTCTTCGAGGGCGGCGTAGGCGAGAATTAATTCGGTAGCGTTGCCGAAGGTGGCGTTCAGTAAACCGCCGAGATTGGGACCGACCACGACGGCGATTTCCTCGGTCGCTTTTCCCATGTAAGCGGCCAGGGGAACGATCGCCAGACAGGCGCTCAGGAAAATGATCGTCACGTCCCAATGGAGGAAATTCCAGGCGATCGAGATCGGGACAAAAACCAACAAAATAGCGAAAATCCAGTCCTTTCTATTCATAGCAATGGGTGTCTCGGGATAAAACCGCGCACGGTTTTGAAAAACAGACTATCGAGTTTTTTTCTGTTTCGATTACCCGAATCGTCCGCTAATATACTCGCGGGCCTCGTCGGTTTGCGGATTACCGAACATAACTTCCGTGGGGCTGAATTCGACTAATTTTCCCCGACGTTTCCCGGAGGGATCGGTTTCGGTGTTAAAAAACGCCGTCCAGTCGGCGATCCGCGATGCCTGCTGCATATTGTGGGTGACGGTAATGATCGTGTAACTTTCCTTCAGTTGTAGGCACAATTCCTCCACCTGACGGGTAGAGATGGGATCGAGGGCCGAACAGGGTTCATCCATCAATAAAACATCTGGCTTCATAGCGATCGCACGGGCAATACAGAGGCGCTGTTGCTGTCCCCCCGATAGTGCCGTTCCTTTTTCTTTCAGTTTGTCCTTTACTTCCTCCCAGATCGCCGCCTGCCGCAGGGAATACTCGACCAATTCCTCAAGATTTCCCTGATAACCGTTGGTTCGAGGCGCGTAGGCGATATTCTCGTAAATGCTCTTGGGAAAAGGGTTGGGACGTTGGAAAACCATCCCCACCTGTCGCCGTAACTTGACTGCGTTGACCTGCGAATCGTAAATATTCTGATTTCGGTAAAGTAGTTTTCCCTCCACCTTGGCGCCGGGGATCAGATCATTCATTCGGTTAAAGCAGCGCAAAAGGGTACTTTTCCCGCAACCAGACGGGCCGATAAAGGCGATGATTTTTCGTGCGGGAATTTTAATATGAACGTCCAGAAGAGCGAGAAACCCGTTATAAAAAACTTTGACTCCTTCTGCGTCGAAAACACTGTGATCTGGGTTAAGGTGGGTAGTCATGGCAAAAATTCTCCTGATCGTTTATTAAAGATCGATGGTTTTTTTAGAGGGGAGGGTTTGCAAACCCTCCCGTACTGGAGAAGTGGGGAGTGCAGGAGTAGGGAAGGTTCTGTATCTACCCCCTTGCCCGCTGCCTTCCCTAATTCAGTGTCGAATAACGTTGACGTAGATAGATGGCGATGGCGTTGAGGGCGAGAATTAACAGGATCAGAACGATAATCGCGGCCGCCGCCGCATTGGCGAAACCTGGTTCGGGACGGGTGATATAGCTGAAAATTTGAATCGGTAGTGCCATAAAGCGTTGGAATAAACCAGGATCGAAAGTGAGGAAACTAACCGCGCCGACGACCATTAAGGAAGCCGCGTCCCCGATCGCCCGCGACACGGAGATAATCACCCCCGTGAGAATCCCTGGCACCGCGTAGGGTAAAACATGGTGTTGGATCGTTTGCCATTTGGTACTGCCTAGACCGTAGGAGGCTTGGCGTAGGGAATCGGGAACCGCCCGGATCGCCTCCCGCGCCGTGACGATAATCACCGGCAGCGAGAGAAGCGCAAGGGTTAACGCGCCGGAAATCAGCGTCGGGCCAAAATTGAGCAGATAGTTAAAAACCGCTAATCCTAATAAACCATAGACGATCGAGGGAACCCCGGCCAGATTGCCGATATTCACCTCGATCAGTGCCGTCCACCACGTTTTCGGGGCGTATTCCTCTAGATACAAAGCCGACCCGACCCCGATCGGCACCGCCACGAGAAGCACGATAATTCCCAGATAGAAACTACCGATGATCGCCGGACGGATACCGCCCCTTTCCGGGAAACGGGAAGGCGTTTCCGTGAGGAATCCGGGGGTTAAGAGTCGTCCCAGTCCATCGTGGGCGATATTCAACACCAACAGCGCCAGAACGAACAAACCGATCAGTAAACCGAAGAGGAAAAGATACTCGCAGAATTTGCCGATCGCCTCCCGGCGTTCCAGATGGTCGATAAATTCAACGGTATCGGACTTAACAGAGGATTTAACCATGGCAAATCAATCGTATTTTTCTTTAAAACGGTGGGAGATCCAGTAACTGGCCAGATTCAGTGCCAACGTGATCAAAAAAAGCACCGCGCCGACTGCGTAGAGGGTTTTAAAACTGAGACTGCCCCGGGGCGCATCTCCCCCGGAAATCTCGGCCATAAAAGCGGTCATCGTGGCGATCGACTCGAAGGGATTGAGGGTAAGCCGGGGTTGGGAGCCGGCGGCGATCAACACCGTCATCGTTTCCCCCACCGCCCGGGACATTCCCAGAATAATCGAGGCCATGATCCCGGAGAGGGCGGCGGGGAGAACCACTTTAAAAATCGTTTCCAGCTTGGTAATTCCTAGGGCGTAGGAACCCTCGCGCAGGGAACGGGGAACCGCTCGGATCGCGTCTAAACTAATCGATCCCACCGTGGGAGTGATCATGATCCCCATCATTAACCCGGCGCTGAGGGCGTTAAAAATCTCGACGGGGAAAAGATTCCGCAAAGTGGGCGTGACAACGAGTAGGGCGAAGTACCCGTACACCACCGTGGGAATCCCGGCGAGAAGTTCCACCGCGGGGCGTAAAATCGCCGCTAGGTTCGGTTTTGCGTATTCGGCGAGGTAGATCGCGGAAGATAGGCCTAAAGGAACCGCGACGGACATAGCGATGGCTGTGGTTAAAAATGTCCCGTTAATTAGCGGCCAGATACCGAAATGAGGGGTGGCGAACAGTGGAGTCCAACGGGTATCGAGAAAGAATTGGGCGAAAGATACCTCTTGAAAAAATCCCCAGGTTTCACTAAAAATAATCGCCACGATGCCGATTGTCGTCGCCACGGAAACGAAAGCGCAAGAGAAGAGAATCAGCGCGATTATCTTCTCTTGAATATCGTCGCCGGGGTGCTTGAGGAGTGAATTATCTGCCGCGAAAAAAGAATTATCGAAAGAACTCGGGGTTAAGGTCATGGTTTAACAAAATTCCTTTTTTAGATAAAGTTCGTGATCGGTTCTCCCGGTTTAGCTTTGCCGAATTTCGATCCCGTTTCCCCGCGCTCGAATTTCCGCAGGGTTTTGACGTAGGCCTCATCAGGTAAAGCGACGTAACCCACGCCATCGACCCATTTCCAGGAATTTTCTAAATAGAAGCGCACGAATTTTTCCAGGGATGGATTCGTTTTTAAATTATTCTTGTTGACGTAGATAAACAGGGGACGGGAAAGGGGATTATAGACATTGCGGAGAACGTTATCGAGGGGAACCGGTTTGACGCATTTTCCTTCATTATTTTCGATCGCCACCAAGTTCAATCGATCTTGGTTCTGCATATAGAAAGAGATGCCTAAATACGCAAGCGCGGATGGATTGCCGATCACCCCCTGCACGAGGGCGTTTTGATTGCGGTTCGGGGTGAAATCGGTACGGCTATTTCTCCGTTTTCCCGTGATCGCTTGGGTGAAATAATCGAAGGTTCCCGTATCGGAAGGCGGGGCGAAAAGTAATAATCTCTCGTCGGGAAATTTGGGATTAATCTGTTTCCAACTGGTAATCCTACCCTCCGCTTTCGTGTTCCACATTTGATCGAGTTCTTTAATCGTTAAACACTTGGCGAATTGATTTTTTTTATTGACGATCACCGCCAATCCGTCGATCGCCATCGGTAATTCCAGAAATTCCACGCCGTTTTCCCGACATTTCTCGATCTCTTCTTTCCGGATCACCCGCGATGCCCCGGCAATGTCGAGATTTCCGGCGCAGAACTTACTAAAACCGCCCCCGGTTCCACTGGTGGCGACGCTAACCCGCGCTTCGGGATGGATTCTCTGATATTCTTCGGCAACGGCGAGGGAGAGGGCGAAACCCACCGCACCACCGTCGATCGAGACTGGCGCTTCTTTCTCGGCCGAGTCGGCCGGGCGACCGCAACCGGCGATCAAATTACTGGCCATCAGAAGGGAGATTAGGAAAAAACAATGAGAGAATTTCATAGATTAAAGCGGGAAAAATGTTAGGAAGCCGACTGGTTTTTAATCTGCTCGAAGATGCCGTTATTGGCCAGAAATTCCTTTTCGATCAACGTCCAACCCCCGAGATCTTGGGCGTTGAAAAGAGTTTCGATCGGCGGGAATTGTAATCCTTCATCCTTGGCCACGAAGGGATTGACCGATCGATAGCCTAATTTGGCCAATTCCTGTTGTGCCGGCTCGGAATAGAGGAAATTCACAAATGCCTCGGCCACCTCTCGCGTGCCGTGTTTATCGACATTTCTATCCACCACCGCCACGGGATTATCGATCGAGATATTGACCGGGGGGACTAAGTAACTGGTATCGGGTTGATTTCTTGCCGCTAGAATTACCTCGTTTTCGTAGGTGACTAAAACATCGCCCTTTCCCTCTTGGAAAAAGGCATTGCTGGCTTCCCGTGCGTCCCTAGCTAGGGTGGGAATCTTTTGATAGATCCGGCGGACAAAATCCCATGCCTGTTGCGGTTCGCCCCCCGTTTGCGTCACCGAACCCCAGAGGGCTAATAACTGCCAAATAGCGATCCCGGAAGTTTTCGGATCGGCGGATAGAACCGTAACGTCCTCTCTAGCCAGATCCGCCCAAGATTGAATCTTTTTCGGATTTCCCGCCCGCGTCACGATCGCCGCCACCGAGTGACTCACCACCCCCCGCCGCGGCACCCGATCTTCCCAACCGCGATTAATCAGGCCGGCTTGAGATATCCGCATCACGTCGAGGGGAAGGGCGAGATGTACCACGTCCGCCTCTTGTTTCCCGGCGATCACGTCATCGGCCTGGGCCAGGGAACCGCCGTAACTCCGCTGGAAAATGACTTTTTGGTTATGCTCTTTCCGCCATTTCTCGACGAATTTCGGGATAATCTGGTCGTGGGCGGCTTTCGTGACCGAGAAGGAAACGAGATTCAGTTTCACCTCCGGTTTCGAGCCGATTCCCCCGCAGGAGGCGAGGGCGAGACTTGCCAACATTCCCACTAACAGGAAGAAAAGAAAACTCCTCCCCGATAAGGAACGAAAGGGACGAAACAGCGATCGAATTGGCAACAATGATACATTCATCGGGATTTTCTCGATAAGGTTGCTCTAAACCAACTAATTTTTTCTTCTCTCTTCCTGAGTTCTGACTCCCGTGGGAGCCGGAGATTGGCGATTTTTACGGGGGCCTAATTTACCCGATGGGAATCAACAGGCGATAGGAGCCGTTATCGAGAATAATCCGTAGGCCCAACCACATCAGCACAAAAGGGAAAAGCTTACTCGCATAACGGCTGAGGACAACCGCGATCCCCGGTTGGCGGGTTAGATTATAGGAGAGAAATAACCAAGTACAGACGATTAGATAGCAGATCGGGATGATTACGGCTAACTGCGCCACGGTACTATTGGCGAATAGGGGAATATAGATACCGAGATTATTGCCGCCATTGGATATCGTGACCGCGGAAACTTTATAGGTTTGGCGATCGCTGAAGACTTGACCGAGGGATAGTCTGCGGGAGGCGAATCCGTGAAATCGGGCGTTTCTTCGCAAATTCACCTTGCGATCTGCGGTTTCCCTCTCGTTATCGCGATTTAACGTCAGTAAATTTCTCACACCGATGAGGATTGGCAAGATTCCGAGAAGACCGATATAAATCGGCGGGATGATTAAGCCGAGCAGAAAACCCAGCAAGCTCACCGATACTAAGGCCGTAAACCCGACTAGCTCGCCGACGACAACGTGAACTGGGCGAAAGGTACGATTTACCTCGCTAAAGAAGCCGGTTAGATAAATATTGTCGTCGAAGGTGGTGGCTATGCCGGTGGCCACCGCGATTTTGACGATTTCGATCAACCAATCCATCCATACTACCTCGATCTCTCAAATGCGGGCGCAATTTCATTTTAAAACTATATCATTTTCAATACATTTATAAATGTACTTTGTTACACAATCGAGGAGTCGTGGGTTTCTATAGTATGTAGATAAAACTAATGGCAGCTATGCCGAGGGAGTTTGTAAACCCTTCCCTCTTGTCTCCTTTACCGATAATAAATCTTGTTTTCTGCGAGAAATCCCATGCTCCACCGTTCGATCAAGTGTCTCTGGAAACCGTGGCGAAATTGCCGGGCAGTTCTTCCCGCAGTGCTTTTTGTGACCAGCCTGGTGGGGAGCTTTCTCCTGGCTGGATTTTCCGACACGATCGCCGTCGGTCAAAATTCTCGATCCGATAACCTGATTCTGAACCTCGTCGATAGCTTTAAATTCCCCCGGAATACCACTCCCCGGCTATTGGAAACCGTGGGATTATTTATCGCTGGAATTCTCTTCTGTATCGCGATCGATCGCTGGTTCAAGCGCTCAACCCCCTCCGATATCACTCCTCTCGCCAAACAAGCGCGGCGGCTAGGAACCCTCAAGATCGGCTATCCCGAGGGCATGACCAATCTGGAAGTTCTCCGCGCCCAGGCCTTTCTGGAAAGACGCTTAAAACCCTTTGGGGTGACGGTAACGTGGACGAGTTTTCTGGCCGCTTCCTCTCTGATCGAGGCCTTGAGCAACGGAACGATCGACTTCTGCGGTGGTGGCGGTACGGCGAGTATTTTCTCGCAAGCAGCCGAACACGTCTTCGTCCGGGTAGCCAAGGAAAAATATACCGCCCCGAAAGGTCAGGCGATTCTCGTGCCTGAGGATTCGCCAATACAGACCTTGGCGGATTTAAAAGGCAAAAGAATCGCCTTCGATCGAGGTTCGAGCGCCCATTACGTCCTCATCCGCGCACTGATGAGAGTGAATCTAGAATTAAGCGATATCGAACCGGTGTATGCGACTCAACCGGAAGCACTGGTGCTTTTTCGTCGCGGTGAGATCGACGCTTGGGTGGTCTGGGTTCCCTATTCCCCCACGGAGACGCGCACCTATCCGGGAAGATCGTTGGCCGATCTAGAGAGCATCTTCGGGGAAAACGCCTCTCTAGAAGTGCCGACCTATTATTATGCGGTTCCCGAATTGGTACGCGATTATCCCGATGTACTGAAGGTGATTTTAGAAGAGGTGAACGAGGCGGGTGCCTGGGCGAAACAACAGGAGTTAGAGGCGACGAGACGCTTGGCAGCTCACCACGAGATCGATCCAGCGATCGTGACTAATCTCGAACAACGGGCCTCTGAACGTGCCATTATCCCGATCGATGATCGCTCTCTGGTGGCCCTACAACACCAAGCTCATATCTTCCGAGACCTGAAGCTGATCCCCCATCGGGTCAATGTGCGCGACGGAACCTACACCCTACAGACGAAACAAAATTGGACATATTAATACTAAATCCGTTGAGTATAGGCTACATATCAGGATAGGCAAGAGGCAAGAGGCAAGAGGCAAAAGGAGGAATAAATAATCAGTTTTTAATAACAGGATTTAGGATTACTTTTTACTGTTTACTGTTCACTGAAAATACTCCCCACACCCTGCCCCCAGGAAAAACTTTTTCCACATACCCTAACTAACTCAACGCTTCAAAATAATCGCGAATTCGGTTACGTCGCTGGGGTTGACGCAATTTTTGCAAAGCTTTCAACTCAATTTGTCGCACCCTTTCCCGGGATAATGCCAAAGTGCGACTGATATCACCTAAAGAATAGGATTTACCATCGAGAAAACCATAGCGCAATTCAATCACCTCTCGTTCGCGAGCGGTTAAATCTGCCAATAATTCTCCCATATCTCTTTGCAAAGATTCATAGACAAGATGATTTTCTGAAGACAGTTCTTCGGTTTCCAAAAGGTCTAATAATTCCGTATCTTTTTCCTTACCTACCTTAATTTCCAAGGAAACCGAACGCGGCACGTTCATCAACACTTCCCGCACCGCTTCAGGGGTCAGAGCTAACTCTTGGGCAATTTCCTCTAGGGTCGCAGTGCGACCGCGCATTTGCGAGATTTTCCGTTGTGCCTTCTTAATTCTGTTGAGTTTTTCGGTAATATGAAGCGGTAAGCGAATAATCCGGCTTTGAGTTGCGATCGCTCTCGTCATTCCTTGACGGATCCACCAGTAGGCATAGGTACTAAAACGATAGCCTTTGCTGGGATCAAATTTCTTGACGGCCCGTTCTAAACCCAGGGTTCCCTCTTGAATCAAATCCAATAATTCTAAACCGCGATTCTGATATTTTTTGGCCACCGACACCACTAGACGTAAATTGGCCTTGATCATCTGTTCTTTGGCACGGGTACCAAGGGTAATAATTTCTTCTAATTTCCCCACTTCTAAGCCCGCTAGGTGCGCCCAACGCTGTTTTCCTGCTTTTAAAGCATTTTTTAACTCAGACACGGTGATTTGGGCGGTTTTTGCCCAACGTTCTAGGGCGGGACGATGGGCCAATTGAGCGGTCAGCCGATCGCGAACCTCCATTAACTTGACAAATTGCTGTACTTGTGCATCACCTTGTTGAACGGCAGTGGCGCATAATTTCAGTAAAGACAGATGACGCTGCACCTGTTGCGCTTGTTCAACTTCCTCGTCCTGTTTGAGTAGAGGCACTCTGCCAATATCCTGTAGGTACAAACGCACTAAATCAGTAGTTGTGCCGTTGCTGTAGCTTTTTTCGGGACTAGATACTAAATCATCTTCTAAATCACTGCCGAGAAAATCTTCATCTAGGTCGATCGAGTTTTCCTTCAATTTTAGGACAGAAAAAGAGGGAGAGATAAATTCAGTTTCGAGCGTCGAGGGATTAATTGCAGACATGGCGGCTTCTCTAGGGGCGACTGTGATAGGAATTAGAAACTTCTAAATCGTTCACCTTAGTCATAGCTTTCCCACTTGAGCGAGGAAATGATGCAGTCGGGAAAATTTTTTTCTCAAAAGTATTTATCTTTAAACCTAGAAGTTATACCAAGTCTGGGGTTTACCTTCTTAGTACAACTTCTCGAATTAATGATTGATTTAGAAGTAATTTCCCCTACAGCCCTATTCCTATCTATTCCTGATTTTCCAGATAATTACAGATTTGTTCTAGTTTAACCAGAGCTTTTCCCGACTGTAAACATTTTTGTGCTTGTTGGAAACCCGTGGGGATATCTGGGGCAATTCCACAGCGCCAAAGATAAAAACCACCGTTAAAAATTGCCGCATCGGTTAATTCATTATTTTCTCCAGCTAATAAACCCTTTAATTTAGGGGTGAGCATCTCTAAAGATTCGAGGGGATAATCCGAAGGACAGAAGCCATAATCGCGAGGATTTAGGAAAAATCGCTGAAAGGAAGGGGGATCGGTGGGATTTCCCAGACCAATAATCGTCGTCCGATTACAGGCTAAATCACAACTCCCCTCTAATCCTTTCACGGTGGTGAAGTGAGAGATATTTCTCAGGGCAAAAGTTTCGCGAAAACGATCTTCGGTGGGGGGGTGAACAAAACCCGATATTTGATGAATATTACCGACAAAAGGCGACCAGATTAACTCTACCGTGGCCATGGGAGGACGTTTACCGATTTGCTCCCGATAAGTAACAAGATTCTCTACTAGGGGAAAATGGCGCGGAATATAGAAAAAAGTCAATCCCGTGGTGATTAAACAGTCTTTCACTGCTGCTAAGGATAATTGGCTAAAATCTGCTCCTAATTGCTGCCAGATTTCCCTGAGAGAAATACCGTATTTAGTCGGCATTCGATCGCCCCCGTGCAGGACTACAGGAACCCCCGCCGCCGCTAAGATTAAAGTAGTGATCGGAGTAACCGGGGCAGTGCGAGAACGTCCATCGTAGGGATTGCCAAAAATAGTGATCGGATGCTGAAAAGAGGCTGATTCTAGGGTTATTTGCGGGCCAAGCTCGGCGTAGGCATCAAGCATTCCCGCTAACTCATCGCTGGTCGGGCGTTTAATGCGATGGGCAATCATAAAAGCACCGATTTGGGCCGGGGTTGCCTCTTGGGTTAACATCATCTTGGTGGCCATCGCCGCTTCGGGACGGGTTAAATTTCTGCCCGTATGGGTGCCACTACCGATCACTTTTAATAATTCTCGAAAAGTATCACTCATCTCAAGGAAGAAAATAAAGAGTAAATGGGATTGACGGGGATTGCTACGGCTGGACGTGGTGGTTTTCTAGGCTTTTAACCACACTTTGATTCATTTGCCGCACTAATTGACAGAAATGAGCGATCGGTGGTATCTGTAGGCGATCGCTAGTGGTGACGAGGACTACCTGACGGGTGAGACGATGACTAAATTTACCATTGTTAAAATGGGGATTTTCGCCACTAGGGGAAGCAAGAGGACGAATGGCGAGGGTAGCATCGCTACGCGCTTCCATCAGGGCAGATTGGGGCAGAAGAGCGATAATATTACCCTGACGCACCACACCGCGAAAAGCATCGAGGGTGTTTAATTCCATGACAGTTTTCAGGTGGGCATCCTGACGGGAAAACCATTCTTGTACTAATCTTTGCATTCCGTAGCCATCTTTGAAAACCACTTGCGGATAGGGGATTAATTCTGACCATGGCACTTCTTTGTATTGGGCGAGGGGATGATTAGCGGCCATGAGAATTTCGATCGCTTCTTGGTATAATACCTCGACCACCATCTCCGGGCTAGAGGTGAGAAAACGATTATTCATTACCAACGCCACATCTACTAAACCATCCCGCAGCACTTTTAAGGCGCGATCGCTGCCTAGTGCTGTCACTCTTAACTGAACTTCCGGGTATTCAGCACAAAATTTCGGCAAAATCGGCGGTAAATAATGGGCGCACACGGAATGAATCGCCGCCACGCACAATTCTGGCTGTTTTCCTGCCTGTAGGTCGGTGATTTCCTCGTGAACATTCGTCCACTCTTGACAAATCCGTTTCGCCCGGGGCAGTAATTTCTCCCCAGCAATGGTTAACTTCGCCTGGGCGGTACGATGGAAAAGAGGTAAGCCCAAATCGGTTTCTAGGGATTGAATCTGGCGGCTGATAGTCGATTGGGTGACTCCACACTGGCGGGCGGCTTGACCGAAATTGCCCGTATCGGCTACGGCTAAAAAGGCTTGCAATTGCTCGATCCGCATTCTTTCTCGTTTTAATTACATTCCCTCATGACTTTATGACAATAACGAATTTTATTCTGACTTTTGGTAGAAATTGCTACCGTTTTCTCAGTTATCAGTTACCAGTTATCAGTTATCAGTTATCAGATGTGAGTTTTCAGTTCACTGATTACTGTTTACTGTGGACTGATCACTGAAAAAAACTACCCCTGCACCACCTGTTTAAGGGTGGTAAAGGTTTCTAGGTTGATTAACCCCCGGCGCTGGCCTTTTTGGTTGGAAATGCCCAAAAATACCGATTCTCCCTGTTTGGGATTGCGATCGAATCGGGGTGAAGAATTGATATAAACTAAAGCACTATCGGACTCCATGGCAAATTGACGACTTTCTCGATAGGATTCGGTGACAATACAATCGGCATGACCGCTACTATACTTATTAATCCAAGCGATCGCATCAGTGAGGGTATCCACTAACCTAAAGGCCACCGTTTTTTCTAAATAGGGTCTTTGCCAATCATTATCGGTAGCAATGGTTAAATGTTCCGGAAAATCCGCCGCTAATCGGGTATCTCCCCGCAATTTAAAGCCTTTTTCCTGCAAACTTTTAAACAAACGACTTAAAGTCGAAGAATTCTGATGGGGACTAATTAAAACTTTTTCGATCGCATTAACCGGATCGGGTATACTGCCATGACTATCGATAATTACCTGACGGGCTAACTCCAAATCGCCACTAGGAGACCAATACAAATAACAGTTTCCCATCGCTGCGCGCAAAACGGGAACCGTGGCCAATTGACTCACTCGACCGATTAAACTAGGGCGACCGTAGGGAATAATTAAATTAACATAATTTTCCTGGGTCAGCAACTCCTCTAGGGAGGGACTAGAATCACAGGGTAAACCACTCACACAATCCACGGGTAAACCCACATCTTCCAATGCTTCTTGGATAATTTCCGTAATCACCCCATCGGAATGACTAGAGGCATTGGAACCCCGAATAATCAAACTATTGCCACTTTTTAGGGAAAATCCCGCCGCTACCATCGCTAATTCCGGAAAACCTTCATAGACGAAGGCAATCACTCCTAAAGGCATCCTTTGGCAATAGGTTTGGGAAGGATTCAGTTGATAGGCCGCGTTAATTACCTGTTGCAGCGGATCCGATGCTTCCGCTAGTTGTTGCAATACCTCCACCGTCGTCTCTAAACGTTCGGGAGTTAACCGTAACCAGCGAATCATTTGTTCCGAGACAGCCATCTCTCGACTGACTTCTAAATCGAGGGTATTGGCTTCTAAAATGCGATCAAAGCCAGTTTTAATGCCCTTAGCGATCGCGATTACCCCGCGATTTCTTTCATTGCCATTAAATTGACCTAGAGCCAGAAAAGCATTATATGCTTGCTTAAAGATCGTCAGGGGGGGGGGGGAGGAACTTTCGATCATAGATTCTTGTCTAGCGTCGATAGGCTAACCAAAAGATGAATGCGGGCAAAATAACTAATAGCATAACTAGAATTGCCCCAAAAATCACGCTTACCCCCGGCGGTGATTTTAAAATTAAGGGTAGCCAAACGATCGATAATAACAGAATTATCCCCATTATCAGGGGTAATACCTCTTGCCCAAGGCGCTGATTGGTACTCACCCAACGAAATCCCGTCCAGCGCCAAGTGCGTTTATAGGGATAGTGGGGGGCTAATTGTTCGATAATTTGGCCGTTTTCCTGTAGCACAAATATCTGTTGACAGCGATCGCAGCCAAAGGCATCGGTCAATAAAATCGGGCATAATGTCCCTTTCCGACGACAGGGACAAGGATAGTCTTGGTGTTGGTCGATTTTAGTGTATTTATGCGGTCGCACAAGCTAAATTTTTGTTTATAAACGGTTGTTTTTAGTCGCTCGTGGTCAATAGCTAAGGGATTCAACGGTTGCCCAAAATCCTCAACCCTGTTGCTCACGGGTAATTCCCATCTTAAGGGATATCCCTAAATTATTCATCCTGACCTTAAGGTATATTTCAAGATTTTTTCAAGCGGGCAACGCGATTCGAACGCGCGACATTCACCTTGGCAAGGTGACGCTCTACCACTGAGCTATGCCCGCAAGCCGTTTTTTTCACACTTACCTGAGTATGCCAAATCTCAGAGCATTTGTCAAGTAGTTGGGAGCATTTTTTGACAATGATTCATCTTCTGGCAAATCCCCCAAACCCGTAATAGCTTCGAGAACCACTTCTATCTTAGCCTGTAGTCGGTTGAACTGATGTTCCAAGCGATCAAAACGCTTGTCAATGGCGGCGAATTTTTCATCCACTGCGGCGAATTTTTCATCTATATGCCGTTCCATAGCGTCAAAAGCTGCCGTAATCCGCCCCTCTGGTTCTAAATCTAATTCCAGAGTCTTGATTCTCTCGACAGCGTTGACTAATTGCCGTCTGAGTTGGTTAATATATTTGTTCTGTTCAGCTTCGCTCATCAGTGGAACTCCAGGAGTGGGGACAACTAAAATCCTAAATGCCGGGGGAATTTTCTTAGCCTTCCATCAGTGCCTGTTGGGGATTATTTTGCAATAATTCTAGGGGTTTATCTTCATTCCGGGGGCGCAATTGACGCATGAGACTAGCCATTTCTAGGGCAGATAGGCCATAATTCCAGCCCAAATTACTCTTAATACCGGCCCGTTCGAGGGCCTGTTGTAGGGTATCAGTGGTGAGAATACCGAAGACAACGGGAACACCTGTCTGAAAAGCGGCCGCGGCGATTCCCTTAGCGGCCTCGGCGGCAACGTAGTCAAAATGGGGCGTTTGGCCGCGAATAATTGCCCCTAGACAAATAACGGCATCGTAACGGTGGGAAAGGGCGACTTGACGGGCTACCATTGGCACTTCAAAGCTACCTGGTACCCAGATATAATCCACTTGCGTGCCATCGGGATTAACATCAACCCCGTGACGCTTGAGACAGTCTTGACAGCCTGATAACAGTTTATCAGTGACGAGATCATTAAAACGACCAATCACGATCGCAAACCGCCAAGAGGATATATCCTCGGTAAAATTTCCCTCAAAAACAGTCATAGGTAAAAGGGGTTAGGAGTGGGAATTATGAATTATGAATTATGAATTGGGAGGTGGGAAGTGGGGAAGTGGGTAGTGGGGAGATGGGGTAGTGGGGAAGCTGTCTCATCACCCTATCACCCTATCTCCTCCTGTCTCCCGTCTCCTGATCAAGGCTAAATCACTAAAAAGTTTAAAATAGCGACGGCAACGACTAAAATCGCCCAAATTGCCGAACCCACATAGAGAAGGGGTTTCGATTGATCCCAGTTTTGGGGGGAAGCATAGGCAACGGGGACACCAATCACCATCAGCAAGGAAAATAAAACTAGGGCAATGAGAAAAAATTGAAAGACAATAGACATGATTGGGTTCTCCTAAAACACTTGATATTAGATAATTCTCCCTGATATAGTACCCTACCAAATTTTGTTACTTAATGGAAATGTGGGGGAGTGGGGAGAAAAAAGCTGATTACTGATTACTTTTTACTGAAAAGCCCCCAACCCCTAAAACCTCAAAAAAACTATGGATTTAATTTTATGTCATCAAACGGCGGATTTTGACGCTCTGGGGGCAGCGGTGGGTTTATCGTTGCTGAAAGCGGGTAGTCGCATTGTGTTGACGGGGGGAGCGCACCCAACAGTGAGGGAATTTTTGGCCCTGCATCGGGATGAATTCGCTTTAATTGAAATGCGTAGTGTCAATCCGGACCGTATTCGCTCTTTAATTATCGTTGATAATCAGTGGCGGGAGCGTCTGGGAAAAGCTTCCCAGTGGCTCGATTTAGACCATTTACAGGCGATCGAATTGTATGATCATCATTTGGATAGTGAAAGCGATATTCACGCCTCTAGCGTCCATTTAGAAGCGGTGGGAGCCACCACGACTTTAATTGTCGAAGCTTTACAAAAAGCCCACATTCAACCAAACTCGATGGCAGCGACGGTAATGGCACTCGGTATTCACGTTGACACGGGTTCCCTGACTTTTGCCGGTAGTACCCCCAGGGATGCCTATGCTTTGGCTTGGTTAATGACCTGTGCTGCTAACATTAAAACGATCGCCCAATACTGTCAACCGAGTTTTTCCCCGCGCTTACAGGAGTTATTTAGCCTTGCTTGGGAAAATCTAGAGATTAAAACGATCCATGGTCGTAAAATCGCCCATGTTCTCCTCCATACTGCCGATTTTATCCCCGGTTTGTCTAGTGTGGCCGAGCGCCTACTGGAATTATCCGATAGTGATGCGCTACTTTTTGCCCATAGTTATAGTAAAGACGAGGAAGATAATTCCCGACAGCGTTTAACCGTGATCGGTCGCTCTAGAATCGATGGGGTGAATCTATATCGGCTTTTTTCCCCCTATAACGGCGGTGGTCATGCTCAGGCCGCTTCGGTGAGTTTTCGCGATGTTCAGCCAGTTCAACAGTTAAACCAACTACTGGGGGACTTAATTGCTCAAATTCCTCCTTCTCCCACTGCTAGGGATTTAATGTCTTCTCCGGTGCGAACCATTCGTCCCGATACTTCCATATCTCAAGCCGAGCGCATCCTTTTCCGTTATGGCCATTCGGGGTTATCGGTGGTAGATGAGCAGGATCGCTTAGTTGGGGTGATTTCTCGTCGTGACCTCGATTTAGCTCTCCATCACGGCTTTTCTCGCTCTCCCGTGAAGGGATACATGACTTGTAATCCGAAAACTATTACCCCCGACACTTCCCTTCAGGAAATCGAGTCGCTGATGGTAACGTATGATTTAGGGCGTTTACCTGTACTAGAAAACGGGCAGTTAGTCGGTATCGTCACTCGTACAGATGTATTAAGACAGATTCATCAAAATGAGCGGGTGCGTTTTGAAGGGGTTGCTTTGGTTTCCTGTCTTTTACCGACGATTAAAGAGCGTTTAGAGCCGATTTTATGGTCATTCCTGCAAGCTGCCGCCACTGCCGCTCAAAAACGCGGTTGGCATCTCTATCTGGTTGGGGGTGCGGTGCGCGATTTATTGTTAGCGGCAGCAAGGGATACTTTACTGTTACAGGATATCGATTTAGTGGTGGATGGCGGCCATCGCGCCGCCGATGTGGGTGCGGGGGTAGAATTGGCTAATTGTTTACGCGAAATTTATCCGGGGGCCCGGTTATCGATTCACGGGGAATTTCAGACGGCGGCTTTGTTATGGCACAAAGATGAGCGTTTTGGCTCGTTATGGGTGGATATCGCTACGGCACGCACGGAATTCTATCCCTATCCTGCCAGTAATCCCCAAGTGGAGGCTAGTTCGATTCGACAGGATTTGTATAGAAGGGATTTTACAATTAATGCTCTGGCAATTCGCCTAACTTCGCCGAAAGAGGGGGAATTACTCGACTTTTTTGGCGGTATGTTGGATTTACGCGCTCAACAAATCCGGGTTCTCCACGCTAATAGTTTTATTGAGGATCCGACGCGCATCTATCGAGCGGTGCGTTTTGCCACTCGGTTAGGATTTGTTATTGAACCCTTGACAGAAAACTATATTAGGTATGCGATCGAAAGTGGAGTTTATGAGCGCTCACGGCAAGAAAATCAGAATGCACCCGCTTTACAGTCCCGTTTAAAAGCGGAGTTGAATTATATTTTAGAGGCGGATTACTGGGAAAGTGCCTTAGAAAAGTTGGCCGATTTGGGGGCTTTGCACTGTTTACACGGAGATTTAAGTTTAAATCGGGCTTTATGGCGACAATTGCGCTGTCTCAGTCGTTGGTTAGATTGTTTAAGTCTGGAATTGCCGGTGAATGCCTGGTTAATGCGGTTGGAATTATTAATCGCTTCTCTGGCTATGGGGGAAAGAATAGCGATCGCTAATAATTTACAATTGCCCAAAGATACTGTGGAGCGTTTACAAAAACTAGAAGTTATGGAAAGAGAGATTAGCAATAATTTTGCTTATGATCGACCCGTTAGTCAAATTGTCAGCTTTTTCAACGGTTATAAGGTTCCTAGTTTGTTATTGGTGGCGGTGAGGAGTGAGACTAGGATGCGGGCTTTAATCTGGCAATATTTAACTAAATGGTCGCAGATTGAGGCTCCTATCGACGGCAATGACCTTAAAGCTTTGGGTTATCAACCAGGTCCCCAGTTTAAATCGTTACTTGCGGCGGTATTGGGGGCAACTTTAGATGGAATAGTCAGCAATAAAAGCGAAGCCAGGGCTTTTATTGCTAGATTAACTAAGTCAGCAGATTAGGTATCGGCTGCCCCTTCATTTTCCGAAGATTGTCTTTGATCGCTGGAATAACCGCCTCTACCTCCTCTGGTGGTGGTACGATTAGAGGCAGCCCGGAATTGACGAGCGTAGGCGCGGTTGCGTTCAGCTTTTTCTTTTTTCAAATTACGACGTTTAGCCACAAGAATCTCCTTGCGATATTAGATAGACAAGCGGGGAAACGAGCGATCGCTTCCCCTGTTGACAATGAAAACAAGTTAGGTAATCATAACCTAGAATGGTTACGATCAGGGATTAGTAGCGACGATCTCGATTGCGATTGCCACCACCGAAGGAAGGTTTGGGTTCTCTTTCACGAGCTTGATTGACTTTTAATTCTCGTCCCATCCATTGGGCGCCGTCAAGAGCGGCAATAGCGGCCGATTCTTGCTCTGGGGTTTCCATTTCCACGAAAGCGAATCCGCGTTTTCTTTTCGTTTCCCGATCCATGGGGAGGTGAACGCGCTTGATTTCACCATATTCGGTAAAAACCTCAACTACGTCTTCTTGGTCAACCTCGAAGGGGAGATTACCAACATAAATTGACATAAAACCTATCCTTGCACAGATAAAAACAACAGATTTGTAGAGAACGAAGATTTCGGGAACTAGCTGAACCAATACTAAACAGAAACGCTTTGACCATTAATACTGACAACGAGCCGCAGTGCCGACTTTTATTCTCAACCTCCATCCTAGCACATAGCTATTAGCTTTGATCGATTCTGCCTCTCTCGCCACGGGAGCAGATGAACTAGACTAGAATGCTGCCCTATAAAATGCCCTAATTATGAGTTTATCCCCCCATCCGCTCGAAACTGCCCTAAAAACCCTGGAAACTAAGGCCGAGGATTCGATTTCTGGGGTGCTTTCCCCACCTGTTGCCGAGAAACGGCAACAAGAGCCGGACTTCCTCCGGCAGTGCGTAGGATGCTCCCAAGAGGGTATCCTCGCCATACCCTCACATCTGGGTACAGTAATATATAGAACTCTATTCTTAAGGCCAGATGAGTGCTTCCTCCTTCGACTATAGAATGATCGATCCCATTTCTGGGCCGATCGATCCCAAAAAACAAGGGACGTTACGCCATTGGGGAAGTCATCCCTATTTTACCAGGCGCGCTTGGAATGTGGTACAGGAATATATTAAGCGTTTTAGTCAGGTGGGAGATGTGGTTTTAGACCCCTTTGGGGGATCGGGAGTGACTGCGGTAGAGGCTCTAGTTTTAAAGCGAAAGGCGATTTACTCGGATATTAACCCGATGGCTGGTTTTATCTGCCGCAATATCGCTGTTAGTCCCGTTAACATCGATGATTTTCGGTCTGCTTTCGATGACATCGCCAGAAATTGTCAGGAAAAGATTGAGGAAGTTTATCGAATGTCTCCAGAAGAAGCGGCGGATTTAGAGATTCCCTATTGGTATCCGCAAGGGGTTCGTTTACCGAAAAATGCGGACGCAGAATCTGTAGAAAATTTGTTTACCAAACGTCAATTATTTTCCCTTTCTCTAATTCTCAACCATATTGAGTTAATTACCGATCCGATCATTAAAGATTTAATGAGGTTTACTTTCTCGGCAACTCTCAATAAAACCAATTTAACCTTTAGTTCCACGAGAGGAAGAATAGAAAGCCGGGGAAATAGCGGAATTATGCACCGTTATCGCTATTGGATTCCTCCTCAAACTATCGAGCTTAATGTCTGGGAACAATTCGAGCAGAAATTTAAGGGGACGGCAAAATTCAAGATCGAAACTAATACAGTAATCGGTGATTTTTATCAAGAAAATTTTTCAATTTTTGATTTCTCAGCGACGGACTTAACTGGCATATCGTCCGAATCCGTGGATTATATCTATACCGATCCTCCCTACGGACAACATATTGCCTATTTAGAGCTCTCGACTATGTGGAATGCTTGGCTAGGATTTGAAGTGAGCGATAACGCAAGAGAATTGGAAGTGATCGAAGGAGGAGATTTAAAGAAATCGAAAGAAACTTACATCAATTTGTTATCGAATTCCATTCGAGAAATGTTTCGAGTTTTGAAATTTGATCGCTGGATGAGTATTGTTTTTGCTCACAAAAATCCTGCCTATTGGGATGCGATCGTTAAATCTGCTCAAGAAGCTGGTTTTGAGTATGTAAATTCCTCTGTACAACATTCTACTACGCCCTCATTACACAAAAAGAAAAATCCTCTGACTGTCCTATCGGGAGAGTTAGTTTTAAACTTTAGAAAAGTGAATAATCCCAAAACAATCGCCATCAGTAAAGTCGGGATCGATATCCTGCAAATTATTAAAGAAGTGGCCGAGATGACAATCGTTAAAAGTTCGGGTGCTTCCACAGAAGATATTTATAATGCGCTCATTCCTAAATTATTGGAAAATGGCTTACTAACCCAAGTCAAGAAACAAATAGATGATATTACTCCTTTGTTAAAAGAGGAATTCAACTTTTCGGAATTAGATCATCTCTGGAGAATTCGTACAAATACGAAAATCGGTTGCTTTATTCCGCTAGAAGATAGAATAAGATTTTATCTCTTAGATTTTCTAACTGCCAAAAAACGACAGGGAAAAGTAGCAACTTTTGATGAAATTATTTTTGCGGTCATGCCTAACCTGATCAACGGGACAACACCAAGCGATCAATCGATTTTAAAGGTTTTAGAAAAGTTAGCTTATTCTGCCGATGGTCGGCACTGGCAACTAGGGCAAGAAGAAGGTCTTCAGCTAACTCTCGATTTAAATATAGAGCCAATTTCTTCCGTTTTAACTGGTTTAGATTTTCCCAAACAAGCAGATAAAATTCCTCACGATCAAATTATCTACGCTCTGGCAAAAATTGCTATTGCTGTCGGATTAAAGCCTTATATTGGCAAAAAAGAACAATCTACAGGTTATTGGAATGGAGAAGCTTTTAAAGATATTTCTCTAGAAAAATTACCGATCGATAAATTAGGAAAGTGGGACAGAGATAAAATACAACAGATCGATCTCATCTGGTTTAATAACTTAGGCGATGCAGTGTTCGCTTTTGAAGTAGAAACCAGTACACCGATCACCACAGGAATCGATCGCTTTATGGAATTACTAAAAATTTATCCAGAACTGGCAGGAAAACTTGTGTTAATTGTTCCACCGAAGCGAGTCAACAAACTGAAAAAAATTCTTAAAGATTCCCACTATATTGGACATCCTCTCTATATGGAGAATAAATTAGTCTATAGTTTTTCTAATCAAATTGCCGAAGTTTACCAGAAACTCTCCTCGTCAACTAAACTAGAATTATCTGCGGTTTTTGCCTCGATCGAGTTCATTTTAAAAAAACCAGAAATCTGATGCAATCAAGAGAAGCTGGTTCCCATTGAAAGTTCTAGGTTCGACGAGGCACTCATGCAATAAGCTCCCATTTGATCAGAGGGGAGAGGGAGCGATGAACATGATACAGCAAACCATCTCAGGGAATCGTCACCCCGGAAAGCAAATCGCCCCTGCAACTGTCTCCCCAAATTCCCCCTCTTGATAAACTAGACTAGAATGCTGCCCTATAAAATGCCCTAATTATGAGTTTATCCCCCCATCCGATCGAAACTGCCCTAAAAACCCTGGCAGGGAAAGCGGAAAATTCCATCGAAGAAACAACAACCCTAGAAGACTTAGAACAGCTAAGGGTGAATTATCTCGGTAAGAAAGGAGAATTATCGCAGATTTTACGCGAAATGGGCAAATTAACCCCTGAAGAGAGACCGCGCCTCGGTGCGATCGCTAATGAGGTCAAAGAATTAGTACAATCGCTGCTGGAATCCCGGCGAGAAAGTCTCCAGAATGCCCAAATTAAGGCGAAATTAGCGGCGGAAACCCTCGATGTCACCCTACCTGCTCTTAGCCGTCCTTTAGGGCGAATTCACCCCTTAAATAGCACAGTTGATCGCATGATCGATATTTTCGTCGGTCTGGGTTACAGCATCGCCACCGGGCCGCAGGTAGAAAGCGATTATTATAATTTTGAGGCTTTAAATATCCCTGCTGACCATCCGGCCCGGGATATGCAGGATACTTTTTTCTTGAGTGATGGTCGTTTATTGCGGACCCATACCTCCCCGGTGCAGATTCGCTACATGGAAAGTCACGAACCCCCAATTCGGATTGTGGCCCCGGGCCGTGTTTATCGTCGCGATACCGTGGATGCAACCCATTCTGCGGTTTTCCATCAAGTGGAATTATTAGCGGTGGACCAGGGATTAACCTTTACGGATTTGAAAGGAACAATTAAAGAATTTCTTAAGCAAATGTTTGGGGCCGATTTACCAGTTAAATTCCGCGCTTCCTACTTCCCTTTTACCGAACCCTCGGCCGAGGTAGATGTACAGTGGAAAGGCAAATGGTTGGAGGTGATGGGCTGTGGTATGGTGGATCCCAATGTCTTAAAAGCAGTCGGTTATGACCCCCAAATCTATACGGGTTTTGCTGCTGGTTTTGGCGTGGAAAGATTTGCTATGGTATTACATGAGATAGACGATATTCGCCGTTGTTATAATAGCGATATCCGCTTTCTCCGCCAATTTTAGGGGGATAAACCCGATGGTCAAGAGTGAAGATTTAACCAAAAAAAGACTCCTATCCGTGGCTTGTCATGCTTCGATCCTTTTGAGTGCTACGCTGGTATCGGTGGGGATTCCCTTAGCTATTTATTTCATTTCTGATGATGGAACGGTGAAGGAAAACGCCAAAGAAGCTTTAAACTTTCACCTGAATATGTGGTTATACTACCTAATTGCTGGGATTCTAATTTGGGTTTTAATCGGTTATTTGCTTTTAGCGATTCTTGGTGTGGTGAACATTGTTCTCCCCATTCTTGCTATCCTGCAAGTCTGGAAAGATGCTTATAAGGTTTTCCGTTATCCTTTTATTTTCCGGGTTCTGTAATTAATTATCGGGGTTGAAACCTGTTCAACCCTTTTTTTGGTCCTATTCCCACTAGAAAAATAGCCTCTGGAGTTTATGACTAAAATTGTCATCATCGGTGCGGGGATAGTGGGGGCCACCATTGCCTACGAATTAAGCGCCATCAAAGGATTAGAAATTACCCTCATCGATGAAAAAAAACCAGGACAGGGAGCAACTGGGGCAGCTTTAGGGATTTTAATGGGTATTATCAGCCATAAAACTAAAGGTAGAGCCTGGAAACTGCGGCAAGAAAGTTTAAAACGTTACGAAACCCTCCTTCCTGAGCTAGAATCCCTCACCGGACTGACTATTCCCTGTAACCGTGATGGTATTGTCCTACTGCGATCGAGTGCCGAAGACGAAGAAAATTGGCGCAAGTTAGCCCAAATCCGCCAAGAACAGGGATATTGTCTAGAAATCTGGGATAAAGAGACTTTAAACCAAAAATGTCCCCAAGTGGCCAGCGATCATCTCCATGGTGCCATCTATTCGCCCAGTGATCATCAAATTAATCCGGCCCTGCTCACGGAGGCTCTCGTCGATGCTGCGGCAAGAAGGGGGGTAAAATGTCAATTTGGGGTAAAAGTTGAAAATTTTGGGAAGACAGAGCTTCATGGCTCTAATTTGAGGCAATGCACCCACGTTTATAGTTCTAATGGTATAGAGGAAAGCGACTTTTTGATTCTTTGTGCGGGAATTGGTTCTACTGCTTTAACCGAAACTCTTACCCATCCAGTGGAAATCCGACCGGTTTTAGGGCAAGCTTTACAGATAAAATTGACGCAAACCTTAGAAAGTTCCGATTTTAAGCCGATTTTAACGGGAAATGACCTGCATATTCTGCCTTTGGCCGGAGCAGAATACTGGATTGGAGCAACGGTGGAATTTATGGACGAAAAGGGCGAAATTATCGCCGATACTGCCCTATTAGAGCAAGTGTATCAACAGGCGATCGCTTTTTGTCCCTCTTTGGCCGCGGGTGCGATCGTGCGTACTTGGTCTGGTAAGCGACCGCGACCGGAGAAAAAATCCGCTCCCATCATCGAATATTTGCCCGGATACGATAACGTTATTCTGGCCACGGGACACTACCGTAACGGGGTTTTATTAGCCCCCGCTACCGCTAAAATCGTCAGGGAAATGTTAAGTGATAAGTTAGGGTTTGCTGAAAAAGTTTGTTGATGGGGTTAGGAGTCGGTATTCGGCTTTTTTCTCCCCTCTCTACAATAATTACTCGCAGCCAGAAATACGTTGCTTATTATCATACTTTGTGCTTTTTGTCAAAAAAACTTTTTTTTTGCAATAAAACTACATAAAAAAAAGATCATCGTTGTGGGTGAAATTGACTGATTTAACCGTCTTAATTAGGATCACCTTCTAGGTGTGGCAAGGGTTTCAACCACTGCTGCCCAAAAAAGCACAAAACAGCCCATTATGAAATTCAGTAAAATCGCTGTAACCATCATAACATCGTTGTTAAATAAAAATCTTTCTCAATTAATTCTTAAGAATTTATAAATATTGCGGAATGTTAATTTAAATATTCTCAAGTTTTTGCAGTCAATAAATAATTTTTGCTTATCTTTGTCGGAAAATAGAACTCCCGCAACAATCCAACATCTACCATTGGGTTAGGAGTCAGTTATCAGTTATCAGTTATCAGTTATCAGTTCACTGAGAAAATTCCCCACACCCTACACCCCACTTCCCCAATTCCCCAATTCCCCTCTCCCTGCTATCGGCAGCCGATGACCCTATCTGACCAAGAAAGACAACAACTCTGTGACACTGCTCGGGAAGTGGCGAAACTTTCCTATTCTCCCTATTCCCGTTTTCGGGTGGGGGCAGCGGTCTTGACAGATAAAAAGATTTATGCTGGTACTAATGTGGAGAACGCTAGTTATGGCTTGAGTTTGTGCGCGGAAAGGGCAACTTTAGCGCAAATAATCGCGGCAGGCGATCGAGAAGTACGGGCGATCGCTATAGCCTGTATCGATGGTAAGAATGATATTAGTCAGTTAACTCCCTGCGGAGCCTGTCGTCAATGGATAGCCGAATTAGCGCCGCAAGCGGAGATTATTGTCTGTGGAACCCAGCAAAATTATTGTTTTAATCTCTCGGATTTACTGCCTTTTTCCTTTCGTTTTTAACTGTGGGTATAAAAAGGCGACTTGGCAGCTTGATTAGTCATATTTTCTTGTACTTGTTGCCATTCCATTGTGATTTCTTGGTCAATTTCTTCTTGATGGTCAAAATAGTAACCCATGGCTGCATGAGCTTCGGCTAGGGTTAAATAAAGGTGTTGACGACAGATTTCTTCTACCGACCAACCATAGGCGATGTAGTCCATGACAATTTGAGCAACGCGGATACGCGGTAATCTTTGTAAATGTGCGGGTTGGTCGTCACTTTTTTCTATGTGTGGATAGGTTAGAGCTAACATAGGGCCTCTAGTTAATTGATTTGACCTATTCTAACAGTTTTAGGCGTTGCTGAATCAAGATATGAATGCTAATTGTGCATCGTATCCACAACCAACGCTGAGGACTAGGTTTGAAAATAGGCAGTGCCTTCGGTATTGTACTGAAAACGTCTAACTGATAACTGTTATTAGTCGGTTCCCCCTCAGACACTGGACGAATCTATATCTACATACCACAAATTCTTAAGATATTTTCCCATCGCTCTAGAGTGTATCAGATTTATGTGAAATGACTATATTCTTTGAATACCGATCAATTATCTCCTCCCGTAGCGACATTTTTAAATCTTTCTTGGGCAGCAGAAAAAGCCTCTTTCATCACCCTTTGAATCCTCTTAGGATCGGGTTTTTTACCCCCCATTAAATCGCCAAAATAGACACAAGCGCCCTCTCCTAGGGCCCAGGTATAGGCAGCGGACCAAGAAGCGGCGATAACACTGCCAAAACCGGGGATAAATTTCACCAATTCCCGACCGATGGCCTGGGCCAAAAAGCCGCCAGCGATCGCACTGACGACTCCGCCGGCTTGGGATGGGGTTAAGACTTGACCGTATAATTTGCCTAAAACCCCCACCATTGACACTTGTAGGGCGGTTAACACGGGCATAGTCGCTAAGGGTAAGGGAATCGCCGCCAAGGTCGCCGCTATGACGGAAAAGGCTAACATATAGCGTCGGGCCACGTCCCGATAGAGATTGCCTAATTTATTGCTGGTTTCCCGATCTAAAAGTTGGTGGATGGTGTTAGCCTCGGCTTTTGGCAATAAATCAGCTAAATTGTCTCTAAATGCCTCTAAACCGTAAAAAACAGGGTTGTAACCGTCTTCCTCTAGGGTAAAATCTATTAGCACAGAATTGTCATATAAATCCTTAAAAGTTTCTTTAATTTCTTGATAGGCGCGATTGATATCCTCGAAATCGGGAGGATAAGGGGGATGATCGGCGATATTAGGAGGATAAAGCTGATGAAGGCAGGTGACAGCCAGTAAACAGGGGATTTTAGGATATTTTTGCCGCAGTTGTTTGGTAATTTCCAGAAGGCTATCGGTGGCAAAATCATTAATTTTTACCGTCACGATAAAAACTTGGGCGCGTCCCGTGTTTTCGCTTAAATCTGCCAATAATTCCGCGATTACCTTGTCTGTGTGTTGATAGGCATCCCCTAACCCCACCGTATCGGTAAAAATTAACAGGGGTAAGTCTTCTGCGGGGTAGGTGTAGCGCTGGGTGTTTTCGGTGTGGGGACGGAAACCTTGCCCGACGATTTCCGCCGAAACTCCCGTTATTCCCCGAATAATCGAACTTTTTCCCGTTTGGGGTTTGCCGATTAACAGCGCCTCGGTGGTGGGTAATTCTTGACGGACTTTTTCTAAAATTTCCGCCACTTGACTGTCACTAACACTAAACCACTGGAGGACAGTATTAGTCAACTGGTCGATGGGGAGTCTTTTCATCACTTCCCCCGTGAGACTATTCCAAGTATTGACCAAAGAATCAATGGGCAGTTTATTAGTCATGGGGATTAGAAGGGTTTATGATAACTAAAATAGAGATTTTCAGCGATAGAATCAGACGATGACAAAAGCCGCAATTAGTCCGCAAGATTTATCATGGCCTTTTTGGCCAATTGTACCACTTTATCCCTACGGTCAAAGACGGACAATTCGCCAAGAAGTGGTGAAAGATACGCTCTGGACATTTGAGCAATTGCAGGGTATTTTCTATGTGGTTGTGCCGATTCGCATGACGGTAATTAAGTTAGCATCTGGGGGTTTATTTGTTTATGCACCTGTGGCCCCGACTCCGGAATGTATTCGCTTGATGCGTGAGTTGGAAAGTGAACACGGGGAAGTTAAATATATTATTTTGCCGACGATTTCTGGGATTGAACATAAGGTTTTTGTCGGTCCTTTTGCCCGTTATTTTCCTAAGGCTATAGTTTATGTTGCTCCTAATCAATGGAGTTTTCCTCTTAATTTACCTTTGAGTTGGTTGGGGTTACCGGCAAAACGAACGGAAATTTTACCTGCTGACTCGGCAACCACTCCTTTAGGAAAAGATTTTAGTTATGAAATTTTACCCGCAATTGATCTGAATGTGGGATACTTCTCGGAAGTGGCTTTTTTTCATCACTACTCTCAAACTCTGCTGCTAACCGATGGCATTATTTCTATCCCAGAAAATCCTCCCGCTATTTTAGAATTAGACCCCTATCCGCTGCTGTTTCACGCTAAAAATAGTGCTAAGGATATGGTGGAGGATACTCCAGAAAATCGCCGTCGGGGTTGGCAGAGAATTTGTCTTTTTGCTCTTTATTTTCAACCTCCTGTTTTAGCTGTTCCCAATTGGATTAAGGTCTTTCGAGATGCTTTTACTGCTCAGGAAAGGAGTAAAAAAGCCTATTTTGGTTTATTCCCTTTTCAATGGGGTGATGATTGGCAAAAGACTTTTTTAAATTTGCGTCGAGAGGGGAGGTTAATAGTAGCCCCAATTTTGCAAACTTTGATTCTTAATCGCACTACTGACGAGGTTAGTCAATGGGTTGATAGAATTTCCCAATGGCCGATTAAACAGGTTATTCCTTGTCATTTTGCTAGTCCAATTCAAGCTGATAGTCAAGAGTTTCAGCAGGCTTTTTCTTTCTTGTCAAAAGATTCTTATTTACCTAAAAATGACTTGGAATGTTTAGAAAGTATTGATAGTTTTTTAGTGCGCTGGCGATTGACTCCTCCTCCTGATAAAAAATTGTAATTTATGGCTGAGAACTGCTATAATGTATTCGGTTGTTAGTTGATTGCTAATCAAGGTTATGCAAATTCCCGAAAATCCCAGTAATGATGACATCAGAGAAGCGTTGATTCAATTGCGAGAAGAACTTGGTCAAAAAGTTGACCGCTTAGAATATAAATTTGATGCCTATCAAAAAGGTACAGACGGTATGGTGAGAATGGCTACTACTATCATCATTGCCACCGCTTCTGTGGTGGTTTTATCTAGTCTTAGTCCTGCGGTGACAGCAATTATCACCGCTTTATATTCTGGTAATGCTCATTAATTAATTTATCGCTAAATTCTGGTGCATTAGGCTACCTTTTGGTGCGATTGATTCGGTGCGTTACGCGATGCTAACACACCCTACCTGTCCTAAATTTGTACCCGTTTGTTTAATTGATTCATAGTCAGAGAAATCACCAGATTAAAGAATAAATAGGTGGCCATAACTACTATTAACATCTCTAGAGCTTTTCCTGTCTGATTAGCGATGGTACTAGAGATAGCATAAATATCATTATAACCGATAGCGATCGCTAAACTAGAGTTTTTAACCAGGTTTAAACATTCATTAGTTAAAGGAGGAATAATCACCGGCAAAGCTTGAGGAAAAATTACTAATCTCATCACTAATAAAGGTTTTAATCCCAAGGCTTTAGCTGCTTCCCATTGTCCCCGATTAACCGATTGAATCCCTCCCCGTACCGTTTCCGCAATAAAGGCAGCTGTATAAACAGTTAAACCGATTAGGAGAGTAGCAAACTCGGAAGAAAGATGTAAACCGAAGTCAATATTTTGATTAAGAGGATTAACTTGGGGATTTTGCCATTCTAAACCCCAGATTAGAGGAATTATAACTAGGATTATTAGGCTAGTTAGACATAAACTAAGTTTATTTTTTATGGATAAAAATAATGAGAGAATTATTCCTAAAATAATGATAGCTAAGGCTAACCATGTCCTGAAACTATTAGCGGGGAAAGGCAAATAGACTCCTGAGTTATTTAAGAATACCCTGCCAAAAAACTCTAGAGAGTCCTCAATCTTCGGCAGTTTCAAAAATACAGCAAAATACCAGAAAAATAATTGTAATAATAGGGGAGTATTGCGAATAGTTTCCACATAAATTGTTGCCAACTGACGAATTAACCAATTATCCGACAAGCGACCTAACCCGATGACTATTCCCAGACTAATCGCCAAAAATATGCCACTAATCATAATGCGGAGGGAATTAACTAATCCCACCAAAAGAGCGCGAAAATAGGTATCGGTGGGACTGTAGGCAATAGGAGAGTCACCAATAGCAAAAGAGGCTGGTCGGTCAGGATCAAAGAGAAATCCAAAGCCAAAACTTAAGCGTAGGCGTTGGAAATTAATCACTAAATTGCGACCAAAAAACCAGAAAATTATGCACAAAATTAGCAGGATAATTACCTGTAGAAAAATCTTCTGAAATCGCTCATCGTACCAAAAAGAATTTTTTTGAGGTAGAGTCATATTTATTAAATAGCTGGTTATAATTAAATCCCCCCTATATCCCCCCTTGATAAGGGGGGTGCCGATCCCCCCTTAGTCCCCCCTTAATCCCCCCTTAATAAGGGGGCATCTGATAATTTTTAACGCCTACCTACTTATATAGTCCAGAATTTTTCACAAAAGAAATCGGTGACTTTTGGCCACCGATTGAGAAAATCAAAACATATTTAGATAACTCCCAGACGGGAAAGACCGAGGATGACACCGGCGCCGAGGACATGACCAAAACTGGTAGTACCC
The DNA here is from genome assembly GCF_020245605.1 of Microcystis sp. M061S2. Classification (NCBI taxonomy): domain Bacteria; kingdom Bacillati; phylum Cyanobacteriota; class Cyanophyceae; order Chroococcales; family Microcystaceae; genus Microcystis; species Microcystis sp. M061S2. Next base: position 65,256 of record NZ_JADBUP010000024.1, read on the forward strand.
AGTAAAGCGCCTAATCCCATACCACCGAATAAAGCGGGGGAAGGTAAAGCAGGACCGACATTTTGTTGTTGAATAGTCGCTTTACCGAAAGCAATAGCGAGAATATTGCAGATAATCATGACAATCGCCACTTTGGGACTCCATTCGCTGGAACCTTGTACGGCGGTGGCGGCCATTAATAGGGTTGAGTACATTGAAATTCTCCTGAACAGGTCGTTTTAAGTTTTTAATCTTAAAGGTAGTTTTCACCCCACATCACGCCCTGTTGCAATACTTAATAATCAAAAGCAGAGGAGTCAACAATAAGGCCGATTCGTCTCCACTTATGAACTACTCGCTTAGTACAAATTCAAGTTTAAGCCTACTTCTCTAGCGAAGACGGCTAATCCTTTCTTTTCAATGGTTTTGATAGCTTTGGTGGAGATGCGTAGTTTTACCCAACGGTTGCCTTCCGACCACCAAACTCTTTTCCATTGTAGGTTAGCTTCTTGTAATTTTTTGGTGCGACGGTGGGAGTGGGACACCGCATAGGCGTTATTGGCCTTTTTCCCCGTCATAGTACAGACTCTAGACATAATTTGCTCCTGTGCGATCGATGTTTGTCAATAGTCAACCTTTCTAGTTTAACTCAAATCTCGCCAGAAGTCCCCTTAAACGGGTATAACTTGAGCAGCAATTGAGAACATTGGGGGCAAATGAGGTTATATTTTATCTATAGAAGAACGTTTGTATGTCGCAACGATAATGAGTAATTCACTGCCAAAATATCTAGAGGAAATCACAGGCATTTATCAACAGGGTAACGCCACAGAACACAGTTATCGTCCTGCTTTAAAAAAATTAATTGAATCCCTAAATAATAACCTACAAGCTCTCAATGAACCCAAAAGGATTGCTTGTGGCGCTCCGGATTTTGTGATTAATCAGGGTATGGTAGAAATTGGCCATCTGGAAGCAAAAGATATCGGAACTTCTCTCAAAAAGGTTGAAAATACTCCCCAAATAAAACGTTATTTACAGGCTTTGGGTAATTTAATTATCACTGATCATTTAGAATTTCGTTGGTATGTATCGGGAGAATTGCGTCTATCAGCTGCCGTGGCAAGTCTTAATCAAAAAAAGCAAATTAAGCCTGATTCCCAGGGTATTTTACAAGTAGAACAATTGTTCTGTCAATTTTTCCTCTCAAAAGTTATTCAGATAACAACACCGCGAGAATTAGCGAAAAAAATGGCCGCTTTAGCGCAGTTAATTCGAGACGCAATCGGCCAAGCTTTAAAAGATCAAGATTGCGGGGGAATGTTGCGGCAACAATTGCAATCTTTTCAACGAGTTTTAATTAGTGATCTCAATGAAGCGCAGTTTGCGGATATGTATGCACAAACAATTTGTTATGGTTTATTCGCAGCACGCTGTAATACGGATCAAATAAGTTCTTTTTCCAGGGAAACGGCGGGATTTCGACTACCGAAAACTAACCCTTTTTTGCGGGGAATTTTTCATCAAATTGCTGGTACAGAATTAGATGAGCGGATTACTTGGGCCGTGGATACTCTAGCCACTATTTTACAACAAACGGACATGGATGGTATTCTTAGCAGCTTTGGAAAACGCACGCGCAAGCAGGATCCTGTGGTTCACTTTTATGAGACTTTTTTAGCAGAATACGATAGTAAAATGCGTGAGTCTAGGGGTGTTTATTATACCCCTGAACCCGTGGTTTCTTACATGGTTCGCAGTGTGGACTATATTCTAAAAAATAAGTTTCAGATTCCTAAAGGTTTGGCCGATGCCAAAAAAATTACGATTAAAAATCCTAATAATAGCCAAGAAACTCAGGAAGTTCACCAAGTTTTAATCCTCGATCCTGCTGTGGGAACTGGCACTTTTTTACACTCTGTTATCGACCATATCTATGATAGTTTTCGTCAACAGAAAGGGATGTGGTCTAGTTATGTCAGTAAACATTTATTACCCCGTCTCTTTGGGTTTGAATTACTGATGGCTCCCTACACCGTAGCACACATGAAATTGGGTTTACAACTTCAGGAATTAGGCTATGATTTTAGTGCCGATGAACGCTTGGGAATCTATCTCACCAACACCCTACAGGAAGCTTTTCAAATTCCCCCTGCTGATGGGTTTTTAAATCGCATTCGCGATGAAGCAGCTGCGGCAAAAGATGTTAAGCAAGAAATGCCAGTTATGGTTATTTTAGGCAATCCTCCCTATTCCTATCAGTCGATGAATACTGACCCTTGGATTGTGAATTTGGTTAAGGATTATTATCAATTAGATGGAAAACCATTGGGAGAGAGAAACCCTAAAGGTTTATTAGATGATTATGTGAAGTTTATTCGCTTTGCTCAGTATCGGGTAGCGGAAACTGGTTATGGAGTTGTGGCTTTAATTACAAATCATGGTTATTTGGATAATCCCACTTTTCGGGGAATGCGTCAAAATTTGATGCAGACTTTTGATGAGATTTATGTTTTAGATTTACACGGCAATAGTAAGAAAAAAGAAGTTTGTCCCGACGGTTCAACCGATCAAAATGTGTTTGATATTCAGCAAGGTGTAGCGATTGCGTTTTTTATTAAGTATCAAGATAGTCAGCAAGATTTAGCCAAGGTTTATCATGCTGATTTGTGGGGTGTTAGAGAGGTTAAAGAGAATAAGGAGTTAGTTGGGGGTAAGTATCATTGGTTAGATGAAAATGATATTAGTTCAACTGAATGGGAAATTATTAAACCTGAAGCAAGTTTTTATCTCTTAAAAAATCAAAATACAGCTTTATTCCCAGAGTACGAGAAAGGCTGGAAAATAGTTGATATTATGTGTGTTAATTCAACAGGTGTAAAAACTCACAGAGATCATTTTGTTTTTGATTTTGATTTTGAATCTCTTTATAAGAGAATAGAAGATTTTAGAAATATTCAAATCGCCGACAAAGAAATTGGAGAAAAATATAATATAAAAGATACAAGAGATTGGAATATTTTTGAACAAAGAAGAGCTTTGTTTAACAATAGTCAGTGGTTAAGTTATTTTACTAAATGTTTATATCGCCCTTTTGATTTAAGAGAATATTATCACCATCAAAATGTAGTTGAACTTCCAAGACAAGAAGTTATGCACCATTTTGTAAACTTTGACAATTTGGGTTTAATTACTTCTCGACAACAATCACAAAGTGGGATTTGGTCTTTAAGTTTTGTGACACAAAATATCATCGAATGTTGCTCTATTTCTAATAAAACAAAAGAAACAAATTACATTTTCCCCCTTTATCTTTACCCAACTAATAACCCAACGCTATTTGACACAGAAGCAACCAACTCGCCAAATGGTCGCCGTCCCAATCTAGCGCCTGAATTTATTAAGGAACTTTCGGCAAAACTTGACTTAGAATTTATCAGTGATGGCAAAGGAGACGAAAAGAAAACCTTTGGACCGGAAGACATTTTTAACTATATCTATGCCGTCTTTCACTCTCCCCAATATCGCCAACGTTACGCCGAATTTTTAAAAATAGACTTTCCTCGCGTTCCCCTAACCAGTAATAAAGAATTATTCTGGGAATTAGTCAAAAAAGGTGACAGATTAGTGCAGTTACACCTAATGAAAGCAACGGGAAAAGAAATTAGTAGCTATCCCGTGGCGGGTTCCAATCTAGTCGAACAGGTGAAATATGACGAAAATAAACAACAAATTTCGATTAATTCTGACCAGTATTTTGCGGGGATTCCGCCCCAAATTTGGAACTTTTATATCGGCGGTTATCAAGTGTGTCAGAAGTGGCTAAAAGACCGCAAAGGTCGCCACCTTAGCTACGATGACCTAGAACATTATCAACAAATTATCTCCATTTTGGGAGAATCGATCGCAATTATGGAAACTATAGATATAATTATCAATAAATATGGTGGTTTCCCCTTTAGTTAAGCCACCGGTGAGAGAAGATTAACTTAATTTTTGCCCACTGGCAAGAGTCCCTTTTCACCGATAAATGATTCTCCACTCCCAACGAGAGTGATACAATTGTTAACACCACAGACCAAGAGCCAATCGAAGCGAGAGAATAAAAACTGCTATGTTAAAAGCCCTACTCGGAGATCCCAACGCCCGCAAAATTAAAAAATTTCAGCCCCTCGTCACCGAAATCAACCTGCTGGAAGAAGACATTAAAAACCTGTCCGATGAGGAATTAAGGGGTAAAACTGGCGAATTTAAGGAAAGATTAGACAAAGCGAGAAATTATGAGCAAAGAGAGGATATTCTCGAGGAAATCCTCCCCGAAGCTTTCGCCATTGTCCGGGAAGCGGGAATCCGAGTCTTAGGGATGCGTCACTTTGACGTGCAGTTATTGGGGGGAATGGTACTGCACAAAGGACAAATCGCCGAGATGAAAACCGGGGAAGGAAAAACCCTAGTTGCCACTCTCCCCGCTTATTTGAATGGATTGACCGGAAAAGGGGTTCACGTCGTCACCGTTAACGATTATCTCGCCCGTCGTGACGCGGAATGGATGGGGCAGGTACACCGCTTTTTAGGGTTAAGTGTGGGACTAATTCAAGCCGGCATGAGTCCAGAAGAAAGAAAGAAAAATTATGCCTGTGACATCACCTACACCACTAACAGCGAACTCGGCTTTGATTATCTGCGCGATAACATGGCTACAGTGATGGGGGAAGTCGTCCAAAGACCCTTTAACTACTGCGTTATCGACGAAGTGGACTCCATTCTTATTGATGAGGCCAGAACTCCATTAATTATATCAGGACAGATCGATCGACCCACAGAAAAATATATTCTCGCCGCCGAAATCGCCAAGCAATTAGTGCGCCAAAAAGTAGAAGACGGACCGGGAGACTACGAAGTTAACGAAAAAGACCGTAACGTTTTAATGACCGATGAAGGCTTTAAAAAAGCGGAAGAACTATTAGGAGTTACCGATTTATACGACCAAGAAAATCCCTGGGCGCACTATATTTCTAACGCTATTCGTGCCAAAGAACTCCAGAAAAAAGACGTTAACTATATCGTCCGCAGTGGTGAAATTGTTATCGTTGATGAATTCACGGGACGGGTATTACCGGGGCGACGTTGGGGCGATGGTTTACATCAGGCAGTGGAGGCTAAGGAAGGGGTGGAAATTCAACAGGAAACCCAAACCTTAGCCACGATTACCTATCAAAACTTTTTCCTACTCTATCCGAAATTATCCGGCATGACCGGGACGGCTAAAACCGAAGAAACGGAACTAGAAAAAGTCTATAACCTGCAAGTAACAATTATTCCCACTAACCGCGTTTCTCGTCGGCAAGATTTAGCCGATGTGGTCTATAAAAATGAACAGGCAAAATGGAACGCCGTCGCCGAAGAATGTCAACAAATGCACGAACAGGGTCGCCCGGTTTTAGTCGGTACTACCAGTGTGGAAAAATCGGAAGTGCTTTCGCTGTTATTACAGGAAAGAAAGATTCCCCATAACTTGCTTAATGCCCGTCCAGAAAACGTGGAAAGGGAATCGGAAATCGTCGCCCAAGCAGGCCGGGCCGGGGCTGTAACTATTGCTACGAATATGGCGGGACGGGGAACCGATATCATCCTCGGTGGTAACTCCGACTATATGGCCCGATTGAAAATTCGCGAGTATTTAATGCCCAAATTAGTTATGCCCGAAGATGACAATTTGGCCTTTAGTTTACCCAGTTTAGGCGAACGCAATCGCCCGCAAGGATTCGCCTCGGGTAAGAAGAAAAAAAACTGGCGTGCCTCGGCGGAAATTTTTCCCACCGAGTTACCGAAAGAGGTAGAAAATGCCCTGAAAGAAGCGGTTAAATTTGCCGTTGATACCCACGGAACTCAAAGTTTACCCGAATTAGAAGTGGAAGAAAAAATCGCCATCGCGGCCGAAAAAGCCCCCACGGATGACCGGGTTATTCAAAAGTTACGCGAAGTCTATAAATTAATTCGCAAAAGTTATGAAGATTACACGGGTAAAGAACACGATGAAGTAGTAGAAAGAGGCGGACTGCACGTTATCGGGACGGAACGCCACGAATCCCGCCGTATTGACAACCAATTGCGAGGCCGGGCGGGCAGACAGGGCGACCCCGGTTCCACACGCTTCTTTTTAAGCCTAGAAGACAATTTATTGCGGATTTTTGGGGGCGACCGCGTGGCCGGTTTAATGGATGCCTTCCGGGTGGAAGAAGATATGCCCATTGAGTCGGGAATGTTAACTCGTTCCCTGGAAGGAGCGCAAAGAAAAGTGGAAACCTTCTATTATGATGCCAGGAAACAGGTGTTTGAATACGACGAGGTGATGAATAATCAACGGCGCGCTATTTATGCCGAACGTCGTCGGGTTTTGGAGGGGATGGACCTAAAAGAACAGGTGCTGCAATACGCCGAAAAAACCATGGATGAAATCGTCACGGCTTATATTAATCCCGAACTGCCGGCGGAAGAATGGGATTTGGAAAAACTGATTAGTAAATCTCAGGAATTCGTCTATCTGTTGGCAGATATTACCGCTAAAGATGTCGAGGAGATGAGTGTTAATGATATCAAGATGTTCCTACACGAAGAAGTTCGCAAAGCCTACGAAATTAAGGAACGTCAAGTGGATAGTATTCGCGCCGGTTTAATGCGCGATGCCGAACGTTATTTTATCCTGCAACAAATCGATATGTTATGGCGCGAACACCTGCAAGCTATGGAAGCTTTACGCGAGTCGATTGGTTTACGCGGTTACGGTCAAAAAGACCCCCTAATTGAGTATAAACAGGAAGGCTACGAGATGTTTTTAGAAATGATGATTGATATCCGTCGCAATGTGGTTTATTCCATGTTCCAATTCCAACCGCAAGGACAACCCCAAGCAGTGGCTAGTGAACAGTAAAAACTAAAAGTTGGCTTAAATTGGGGAGAATTGGCTAAGGCTGATTCTCTCATTTTTTTCTACCGAGAAATCAGTCACCCACAATCCACACTAGGACAAAAATTATCAGTCCGATTACTCCATAGGACAACAACGACCCCAAAAAATTGAGGATTTGTATGGGAAAATGAATCAAAACTTGGTAAGTAAAATCGGCAGCTGCCAGCAAGGCAGCGAAAAACATAATCACAAGTGTTATCATACTTAATATCTTCTCAATCTGATAGAATAAATGGCTATCCTTCGCGGGAATCGGCAGTGGATAGTCAGAATTTAGGAGATTATCCCCAAGAAAAAACTCGGAGTGCGGTAGAATCGGGAGAGCGTTGGGTTTCATGCTTCAACCGTTCGGCAAAAGCTCACGGCCGAAGCCCAACCTACGTTCTTGTTAAATAAGATTTAGTATAACTCGATCGCTGTTAAAATTGCGGTAGAATCAGGAGAGCTAATTTGCTATAACCAGTCCAGAAGAGCGAGATTACTAAAAATTGACCAGTTTTTTGCGGGAACTGGGAAAATTAACAGCTAATCTGGGACAAGACGAGCTAAAAGCAGCAGAGAGCAACAATCAATGTCTAAAAACTCTATACCTCGAATCGAAAATCTGCGCGTGCAAAATTACCGAGCTTTACAGGACTTAGAATTAAAAAGCATTACTCCTTTAACCGTTTTTCTCGGTCCTAATGGGAGCGGAAAATCTACCATATTTGATGTCTTTGCTTTCCTCTCTGAATGTTTTACTGTTGGTTTAAAAAAAGCTTGGGACAAACGGGGAAGATTTAAAGAATTAAGAACCAGAGGACAAGAAGGTTACATCATTATCGAATTAAAATATCGAGAAAAATTGGCATCACCTTTAATTACCTATCATTTGGCTATTAATGAAGCTAACAATCGCCCTTATGTTGCCGAAGAATGGTTACAGTGGAGACAAGGAGCGAAGGGCAAACCTTATCGCTTTTTAGACTTTAAAGAAGGGGGAGGAATAGTGATTAGTGGAGAAAATCCCCAAGAAGAAGATGAACGAATTTCTGAACGATTAGACTCCCCAGAATTTTTAGCTGTTAGTACCCTCGGACAATTGGCCAAACATCCCCGGGTTAGTGCTTTGCGTCGTTTTATCACAAGTTGGTATCTTTCCTACTTAACCGCAGATAATACTCGCACTCAACCAGAAGCAGGAGCGCAAGAAAGATTATCGCCAACTGGTGACAATTTACCTAATGTTATTCAATATTTAAAAGAAGATCATCCTCAACGATTAGAATCTATTTTACAAACCCTTTCTCGTCGAATTCCTAGATTAGAAAAAGTAGAAGCATCTATTATGCCGAATGGACAGCTTTTACTGCAAATTAAAGACGCACCTTTTCCAGAGCCAATTCTTGCCAAATTTGCCTCCGATGGCACTTTAAAAATGTTGGCTTATTTAACTATATTATACGATCCAAGCCCTCCGCAAGTACTGGGAATAGAAGAACCAGAAAATCATCTTCATCCCCGTTTATTACCTGAATTAGCAGAAGAATGTCGGGCAGCGACCGCAAGTACACAATTAATGGTAACAACTCATTCTCCCTTTTTTGTAGATGGTTTGAAACCAGAGGAGGTTTGGGTACTTTATCGAGATGAAAATGGTTTTACTCAAGCTAAACGTACTTCAGCAATGCAAGGAGTTAAGGAATTTATTCAAAATGGTGCTTTGTTGGGTCAATTATGGATGGAGGACTATTTTGATGTGGGTAATCCTAGCATTTAAGTTTAATAGCAAAGGAGGGAAAAAGTGCATCTTGAATTTTTAGTTGAAGAATTTTCTACCCAAGAATGTTTAAATCAAATTTTACCTAAAATATTATTTGAGAATGTCACCTATAAAATTCATGCCTTTCGAGGTAAATCCGATTTAATCAAAAAACTACCGGAGCGATTAAAAGGCTATCAATGCTGGATACCCGATGATTATCGAATCATTATTCTTGTAGATAGAGACAATGAAGATTGTCAAATGCTCAAAGAAAAGTTAGAAAATATTGCCCAACAAACAGGACTGATCACCAAAACGATTAGTGAAGATAAAAAAACATTTCAGGTGTTAAATAGAATTGCTATAGAAGAACTAGAAGCTTGGTTTTTTGGTGATATTCAGGCTATAGTCTCAGCCTATCCCAAAGTTTCTACTAATGTGGGACAGCAAGCAAAATACAGAAAACCCGATGAAATTACGGGCGGAACTTGGGAAAACTTAGAAAAGATACTTCAAAAAGCTGGGTATCATCGAGGAGGTTTAGAAAAAGTGAAAGCAGCCCGAGAAATTTCTCAATTTATGACTCCTGCTCATAATTGTTCTCCTAGTTTTCAGATTTTTTATCAAGGTTTATTGGCGATGATTAGCTAAGGATATTTAGGAAAGTAAATGATGAAACTGCTAGATCACTGTCAAGGATAAATCGATTTTTAACTGTTGAATAAATTGTTGCATAATTGTTCAAAATTCGGTGTTTAACTATAGCGTTTCCTAAGCTAGTAAGGTACACCTATTTTTCTTCCCTTTTGCATGAGTGCCTAAAACCCATAACTTTTGTACCTTAGCAGACTGAAAAACGCTATAAATCTTATTGAAAAAGAACGTAGGTTGGTTTGAAGCATGAAACCCAACGCTCTCCTGATTCTACCGCAATTTTAACAGCGATCGAGTTATACTAAATCTTATTTAACAAGTATAGAGTGGCAAGTGGGAAGTGGGTTTTTAAAGTTGGATTGGCAGTTAATGATACTATCAAAAATCAATTTAGTATAAGCTTTCATTGTATTGGGAAAAACTTCAGCAGAATAGTTCATCCTTCCTAGCTAATTAACTAATAAGGACAAGTTAGGGAAATCTTTTCCCTAACTTGTTCCCTTTTGCGATAAGATAATTAATATAACTTCAAGGAGACTGCTCTATGAATATTCGTATTGGTAACGGCTACGATATCCACCGATTGGTAACAGGAAGACCTTTAATTTTAGGAGGAGTAGAGATTGCCCATACTGTCGGTTTATTGGGTCACAGTGATGCCGATGTCTTAACCCACGCTATCATGGATGCCATGCTGGGGGCGCTTAGTTTAGGCGATATCGGTCATTATTTTCCCCCCACAGACCCACAATGGCAAGGGGCGAATAGTTTAAAATTATTAGAACAAGTTAATCAATTAATTATCGATAAAGGTTGGCAGATTAATAATATTGATTCGGTAATTGTCGCCGAAAAACCGAAAATGAAACCCCACCTTATTGCAATGCGAGCCAAGTTAGCAGCAACTCTCAAGATTAATCCGGAACAGGTGGGAATTAAAGCCACTACTAACGAACAATTGGGGCCAGTAGGACGAGAAGAAGGTATCGCAGTTTATGCCGTGGTTTTATTGGTTAAGGAGTAGGTTAAATGCGTTGTTTTCCCTGCTATTCTCCCAGCCATTCTTCCCTGGTAATACCCGCTTGATTGAGAATGCGTTTTAACAGTCCTACCCCTATTTCACCTTGATGAGGATTGGGGATAATTATCGTTAAATTATCGCGACGCATTTGAGGGTGTTTACCCCCAGCGTAGGGACCGTCAAACCCAAGTTCTCGTAATCTTTGAACTAGATTAAGCCATGATATGGCGGTTAATTTAGGCATATCTTAAATTGAAGACATGGGTTGAGGAAGGAGATTAAGATCTATTCCTGCTAACAATGGAATTGGCAAACCTAAACACAGACGCAAAGCAATCCAATCGCTTAAAGCTTCGCGCAATTCTTGCCGGCAATCTTCTAGATTGGCGTGATTTGCCCAAACTCCCTGAAGGGGTGGAATTTCACCCCAATAAGTGCCATCTTCTTCGATGATTTCGTATTGAGCCAATGCCATCGCTTGATCAATATAACTGGCTAACATGGTTGTACTATTGGTAAAGCTTACTTACTATATTAAAGCAAATGTTTCCCAGCAGCCAGCTGCATTGGATTCGCCTTCAGATTATGATAAGGTAAGATGGTCAATAACCTGAGTTGTCTGGAGTGTTAATCTCGTTGGCTCGAAACTATAATGAATACACCACAAAAGATCATCAAAAAAATCTTGAAAGAATACCATCAATCGGCATCTTCAGTAGCTAATTCTCCCCACAATCTGGTTACTGCTAGGAAGCTAACCAATTCCTTCTCAATTTTTGTCTAATCCCTAATTGCTATAATTCTCTCTATGACTGCCATTATCCAACAAATAAAAGAACGCTTTTCCCAATCCCTAGTTAAATCCTTTGGTGAAAACTTCGCTGATACCGATCCTCTAATTGTCGCCGCTAGTAACCCCCGTTTTGGCGATTATCAATGTAATATTTCCCTCTCTTTAGCCAAAGAATTAAAACAAAAACCCCGGGAAGTGGCGGCAACTTTACTAAAAAATCTAGAGATAGATGATCTCTGTCAACCCCCCGAAATTGCCGGACCCGGTTTTATCAATCTTACCCTTAAACCCAGTTATCTAGAAACCCAATTAAAAGACCTAATTACTGACAACCGTTTAGGAGTTGCCGCTGCTAACCCCAGTCAAAAAATTATTGTCGATTTTTCCAGTCCCAATATTGCTAAAGAAATGCACGTCGGTCACTTGCGATCGACTATAATTGGTGATTGTATTGCTCGGATTTTGGAATTTCGTCACCATCAAGTAATTCGTCTCAATCACGTCGGGGATTGGGGGACTCAATTCGGGATGTTAATTACCTATCTACAAGAAGCTTATCCTAGCGCTTTAACCCAAGCGGATGCTCTGGATTTAGGGGATTTAGTTAGCTTTTATAAAAAGGCTAAAATTCGTTTTGATGAAGACGAAAACTTTAAAGAAACTGCCCGTCAAGCCGTAGTAAAATTACAGTCGGGTGATCCTCAAAGTCGTCAAGCATGGCAGTTACTTTGTCAACAATCACGACGGGAATTTCAGAAAATCTATGATATTCTCGATATAAAACTGACTGAAAGGGGCGAATCTTTTTATAATCCCTACCTGGAAGCAGTAATCAGAGAATTAGATCAACAGGGATTGCTAACAGAAGACAACGGCGCTTTATGCGTCTTTCTCGATGGTTTTACCAACAAAGAGGGGGATCCTCTGCCCCTAATTGTCAAGAAATCCGACGGCGGTTATAATTACGCCACCACCGATTTAGCAGCAATTTGTTATCGAGTGCGGCAAGATAAAGCCGAAAGAATAATTTATGTCACCGATGCTGGACAAGCTAACCATTTTGCCCAAGTATTTCAGGTGGCTAAAAAAGCGGGATTTTTACCCGATAATGTGGCAGTGGTTCACGTCGCTTTTGGATTAGTTTTAGGGGAAGATGGTAAAAAATTAAAAACTCGTTCCGGGGAGACGGTAAAATTACAAGAATTACTCGATCAAGCGATCGCCTATTCCCTAGCTGACTTAGAAAAAAGACTGGCAAGCGAGGAAAGAGAAGAAACCGGCGATTTTATCGCTAAGACTGCCGAAACTGTCGGATTAAGTGCCGTTAAATACGCCGATCTCAGCCAAAATCGCAATAGTAACTACGTTTTCAGTTACGACAAAATGCTCAATCTGCAAGGCAACACCGCCCCCTATATGCTGTACGCTTACGCTAGGGTCCAGAGTATCAGTCGCGAAGGTGGTATTAATTTTCAGGATTTAAGTGCCAATTCATCGCTAATTCTCAAGGATGAAAGCGAATTAATTCTGGCTAAACAATTACTGCAACTTCCGGAAGTAATTAGTGCCGTGGAAGAGGATTTATTACCCAATCGTTTATGTGATTATCTTTACGAACTCAGTAAAAAGTATAATCGTTTCTACGAAAATTGTCCCGTTCTTAAAGCGGCAGAACCGATTAAAACCTCTCGTTTAGTTCTGTGTGATTTAACGGCAAGAACCCTAAAACTAGGCTTATCTCTCTTGGGTATCCCCGTTTTGGAAAGAATGTAAATCAGTTATCAGTTGACAGTTATCAGTTGACAGTTATCAGTTGACAGCAAAAAACTACCCAATTCATAATTGATAATTGATAATTCATAATTCCCACACCCCACCCCTTGGATTGCGTATCTTTGACAAAAGCGGGTGCTATTTTATACCCAGAAAAAGTGTACTATGCTGACGTGAAAAAACCTGAGTTTTTGCTAACCTAGAAATAGCTCTAATCAGAGCCAATGTCTTGGGGCGAAGCTTAGAGATTAATCTAGTTAAACTCACTCGTGACGTTATCTTATTGTCGTCTGTTGCCTATTAGCTTTCAGGTGATAACTCGGAGGTAGAGAGTTAGTACAAATGCTCAAACTTCCTCTCGCTGCTCCCTGCTCGCTCATAGACAGTCTTAACGAGTAATTTAGATAGTTAACAGCTTACTCCCGCATCTGGGCCGCTGACGCAATAAGCCACATCTGTTATCCCAGAGATGTTATCTTTAAAGCGGCCAACTATCCGAACATCCTAGAGGATTTTCGGGAAAGATTGTTCGCCCTCTCGTAATCTCAGATAGAACCTTATGAGTCAATCAATAGAAGGTAAGGCTATGGCTGATGCTGATGTATCAGATTATACCACAAATAAAATAATTTTGTCTAATTGGATTGCCCCTTGGTCGAAAGGCAATCGGAAAAACCCGTCACCGCAACCAAAATGGGATTTATGGCAACCCCTGCGGCAACGAATCGATCATCTAGAAATCAATACACCTGCACTAGCTCATCGGATTTGTCGTCTAATTCCGGCTCAATGTCCCTTTGCGCGGAAAATTACCCTATTTAGCCGGACAATTCTAGAGATTCCGCCCCTTTGCAAGCTAAATCCCCTCTACGAAAACCTAATGATGTTAAGATTTCGCGCTCTTTCTTACCTAGCCGATGAATGTGGAGAGGATATCGGTGCTTACTGCTAAAATGGTTGAGTGTCTTTAATCGCCACACCTATGGCCATCATTGCCCTGAAAGCTTGGTATCTGGACAAATACGAACCTATCCGCGAGGTTGTCAAACGTCCCCACGACTTGCGCTTAAGTCGCAATAGTCTCTTAAAATCGGGTTTAAGAGCCGATTTTCTCGATGATAGTCTGACAATACAGGGTTCTGTCTGGTTCCAACGCTATCTAGAAGGGGAAAGGGTGGAATTTTACCTCGAAGGTAGTGGCGGTTACGTCATCTCGAATATTGACCTGATTTCCCAAGAAATTTACTTTACTAAACAAGACCTCAGCGCTTGGCTGGATCCCGTCATTTATTTTAGCTCCCAAAACCAATTTAAGGACTCTAGCACCGCTTTAAAAACAGTTTTGACCGAAACCGTCGAAAATCTCAATAAACGCTCCCGTTTGCCCTTAAACATCGAAGAAACGCCTCGAACTGAGGGCAATGTCACCCGGTTGAGTGATAGTCAATTACGCAAAATTCGCAAAAGTTTATTATTTATTGCCGATGCTACGGCGATTAGCCAAAAGGAAACGGAATTACTGCCTAGTCCCCTAGTGGGTGTAGAATTGGGTTATGCGATCGCTTGTAAACAGGGCGGACAAATTCTGCTAACCTATCAAAATCGAGCGGAATTAAAGGGTAAACTAGCTTTTGACCTGCCAAGCTACCAAAAATTAATTTTCTCAGATCTGAGCGAATTGCGTCTGACTTTTCCGCCTTTAATGGCAACTTTATTACAAAAATTCAATCTGATTAGTTAAAAAAATGAGTAGAAAAGCTGACGAGTACGCTGTACATTTGTTCTTGAGCAGTGGACATCGCGAGGAAGTCCGTTTTTTGACTATCCAAGAATTTCAAAAGTGGTACAGTAAGGAATTAGTTCCGAAAGCCGATTCCCAGGATTTTATCAATGTTCCGATCAGAAATATTCAAGGGGAATATATGGTTTTACGTCCGGCTAGTATCGTTGCTATTCGCGTGGAACCCGTCTTTTTTGGCAGTGTGGAAAGAATGTAATTTGTCGTTATCCCTAAAAAAGATTGTTAGATAGGGAGAATTTTAGAGATTATTGATAATTCTCTCAATGTCAGCTTGAATTTGATTACTGACTTTGCCTTGCCAGCGTTCTTTTAATTCCCTTAATCCCACTTCTGCGTATTGACAGATCTTATCTAAAACTTCTTTGCCATCGCTGGGTTGAGGATAGGAATTCTTTTTACAGATAATATAAATTCCTGCGGTTAAAGCTAAAATAACTTCTGGCTCGATTTGGCTAATAGTAATTAAATCCTGTCGATTGCTCAAAGTGGTTCCGTAGATACTGAAGTCTTGTTTAATGGCAAAAGCAGCGGCGAATAAATAAGCATCTACCATGCGCTCAAAAGTTTTATTATCTTTTAGTACCTGTAGATAATTTCTGGAAGTTTCCGAGGCATAAATCTTCAAACTGGAATCGATTCTCTGCATTAGTAACTCTCCATCACTTCAATCACGGAAGCATCTTCATCGGCAGCCAAACGGTGTATTTTAAAAATATCAGTAGTGTGGGGAAGCAAGAGATTTAAAAGTGGATCGGGAAGATCGCGATCCGTGGCTAAAATAATCACTTGGGAGTTTAAATTAGGGAGAGAGTTAATAATATTTTTTTGATGTTCTTTGTCTAAATGTCCAAAAGGTGTATCCATAATTAGGGGGACACAGGTATCAGTTATTTGATTTAAACCGGTGATAAAAGCAAAGGCTAAAGCTTCCTTTTCTCCCGCACTTAAGACATCGGGATGTAATAATTCTCCTGTGATGGTACGGATTCCTAAAGTGTATTCGGGAGTGATTTCTACTCCTGTATATTCTTCTGGTTTATTGGTTACTTGTAAATAGCGATCGCTGGTTACTTGATTAATCATTTTTTGGGAATTATCGATATGCCATTCGATTAATTCGTTAGTGGCATTTTTTAAACCTCTGGCCATTTTAACCTGATTAGATAACATCAATGTGGTTTTATTTTCACTAGCTAAAATTTCCACTTCTTTGCGTAAATCTTCTAATTGCTTTTCTTTGATTTCAATTTCCTTTTGCAAGCGTTCGATCCTTTCTTGGATAACCTTAACTTTTTGTTCCGATTCGCCAACTTTTCGCCAAATCTCATTAGTTGATTCTTGATTGGTTCCCGTGGTTTCCTGTTTTAGCTGTTTAATATGTTGATTAATTTCTTCGATTTCTTCTTCTAAAAGATATCTTTGTAAAAGCAATTGACTATAATTGCTAAATTTGGCATTATTTCGGATAATTCCCTGTAAATCAATTCTGATTAGGTCTTTTCCTATTCTGGTGGCGTTGTCCACTTCTAAGGACTCTAGTTCGGCAATTTGTTGCAGGATAAAGTCACGAGAATTTTTATCTAAACAACGACCACATAAACAACTTTCATCGTCAAGTATTGCTTTTAAAATTGCTGTAGAATTAGTTTTATAAGTGCTTTTTAAGCTAGTAACTTGCAAATCATCGGCCATTTCCTGCACAAAGTTAATCAGCAAAGGTATCGAAGCTTTTTTTAACCAAGAATCAATAGACTTTTGTAGGTTATTTAACTGAGTTTGTAAACCGATATGCTTTTTCTCTAAGTTATGAATTTCCTCTAATTTTTCTCGTAAGCTTTCAATCTGAGCGGCTTTTTCTTGAGCATCCTGATGGATGATTATAGCATCTTTTTCGTTATTTTTGGCATTTTTAATCTGACCTTTTTTAAGATCAATGTCTTCTTCTAATTCTCGCAATTCTTGCATCTTATCTTTAAAAGTTTGACTGGTTCCCTTGGCTTTATCTAAACGGTTTTCTAATTCTTGTAAGGCTTTTTCTGTATCATCACGCAGATTTCTTAATTCAGGGATACCCAAAACTTTTTCAATTGCTTCTTTTGCTTCTTTAGTTTGAGTTATCTGGGTATATTGTTCAATTTTTAAGCCATCAAAACAGAAAAAATCTCGAATAGATTTAGGAAGCAATGCTTCGATATATTCCCTAGAGTTACTTCTCATGGTTCCATCTTCATAAAATAATGCTTCCTCTACGCTGGGATAAAAAGTGCTGCCATTAACTTTTAGTTTCGCTGTGCGACTGATAAAGTAATTTTTATCGTTTTTAGTAAAATTTAATTCTACCCGCATTTCTCTTACTGATGATGAATCATCCTTACCTCGATAAAAATAGGTTTTCAGAGTCTCTTTAGATACAATATCTCCCCCATAGAGACACCATAAAATCGCCGTCATCAGAGAAGTTTTACCGTGGCCATTATTACCGAAGATGATCTGAATTTTTCTGTCGGGATGCAGGTTAAAAGTAATATTTTGACTGGGATAACATTTCCAATTAGTTAAGCGAATTTGTTTCAGTCTCAAAGTCATAGAGTTTATTTATTGTGAGGAGTCGGTATATTTTTCGATAAGTTCGACAATTTTAGGTGATAGCCGCCGATTTTGTAGAGTAATTTTTTCTACTTCTAAAGCCATGGCTTCCTTGAGCAGTTGGGGAGGTATCTCATATTTTTGTGCCAGTTCTTTAATTTTAGCAGTTATGTCCATGGATTTTCTGGGGGTTGGGGAGTGGGTATTGTCAAGTCTTAATGCTTATTTGCCAAGAGATACCTTGATGAGGATAAATTTTATAACAGATCTGAGTAGGTAAGGCCATAGTAACTTAATTCTTGGACTAATCTGTTGATAACTGTAGCTTGATTGCTGGCTGCCCGGGCAAAATCAATAACTCTTTTGATCTCCGATGCGATTAATTTTACCTCACCATCGCCCCAAGGAGGAACCACCAAGACATCGATTAAAATCGCTTTCTTCTTGGCCACGGCTGCCCGGAGAATTCTGCCGCGACGTTGAATAAATTGACGAGGAGAAGCATCGGCAGCGAGGATAATTCCCTGACTGACTTGTGGGATATCAACTCCCTCATCGAGACATTTTACCGCCACTAATGCGTCAAGATTTCCCGAAGATAACTGTGATAATAACATAACTCGATCGCTGTCTAAGGAACTATAGCGAGCGACTCTTTTTCCCTGACGCGCCAATCGGGTACTAATAGCAGTTGCTTGGGCAATATCGGCACAATAAATTAATGTTTGTTCTAAGGTGTGTTCAGCCAGAATACGATCAATTATAGTTAATTTTGCCCCCGCTGCTTTAATTAATTGCGCCCGTTGAATTAATAAACAATTCACTGCTTTACTGTCTTCTTGGCTAAATAAGCGAGCAATTTTTGCAGTTAACTGACGATATTTTTCCTGTTCTTCTTCTGCGAGATAGGTGACATAAACGTGATAATCGTACTCGCACAAAATCCCCTGCTGAATAGCTAACTCTAACCCGTATTCATAGACGATTCCCCCAAAATAATCTAAAACTTTTTCCGTACCGAGTTCATCGTAGGCACGCAAAGGAGTTGCTGATAAACCCAAACGATAACTAAAATCATCGCGTAAAAGACGCTGATAAACTCCCGCACCAGTAGCGTGAACTTCATCGGCAATTAATAAAGATTCTTTTGGCAAACCTCCCGCATCGGTAATTAAATCACTAACGGTATTTTTAGCTAACTCTCCATAGGTTCCCACCACAATTACAGGATATCTCTGAGAGGGCAATTCTTGATGATTAATTAACCGTAATTTGCGAAATAAAACCTCACGCCAAGCACGAGAATTACCCATCGCTACCACAGGAAAAGCATAGGTAGTTCGACAGTTTAATTCTTTCACCCACTGCTGGACTAATTCTTTAGTAGGTACACCGATAACAATTAATTCTAACCTTGATAAACCACTAGCGGCAGCTAGGGCTGTAATCGTTTTTCCCGCCCCTGTTGCCATGGCGAGTATCCCCTGATATTTGGCTTGTTTCCATGCACTTATTGCCTCAATTTGACGGGGCTGTGGTCTTATTTTTAGGGGAGAGGATAACTGATATTGGCTGGTATCGGCGGCAACTTTAAAAGTTTTTTTGCTACTGCTATCGGGTTCGGTAGTGGGTGGAAAATCAGGACGAAATTTTAAGAGAGATTGGGCTGCTGCTGCGGGAAAATCCCAAATATCTAGATGGGGAGTTTGATTGTGCCAGAGTTTTTCAAAATTATCAATTTTTCTCTGGACTCTTAGCTGTTCCTGAGATTGCCAAGAGCGAAAAATATCGATACACTCGAAATTATCCTGTAAACTGCTGTGACTTTCATTCGCAGAACCAGTAAAAGCGATCACATTTTCAAAAGCATCAATAAATAGGCCTAACTTTTCATGGTATAAGCCAAAATTAGCTAAGTTTTTCGGGATGGCTAATTTAATTTCTAAGACTCCCTGACTTAATAACCAAGCTAAACAAGCAAAACGATTTTTAGTAATTTCGTCTAAGTCAATTTCTAGAACTGATAATAAAGATTTATTAATCACTTCTTCCCTTTGCTTTAATCCCTGGCTAATGGCCTCGATATCTTCTTTCGAGAGATAGGGAGAAGCAATTAAACGCATTTTTCCACCTCCGCGAATTAAAGCGGTTAATCCTTTGGCTAGAGAGACAAGGGAAGAACTAGAAAAAAAGCCGACTGCTCGACAATAGAGGGTAGATTGTGCTAAACAAGGTAGATAAAAATCGGCAATGAGATTATGGCGATCACTACGGTATTCTTCTAATAAGTCTAATTGTTGTAGTGGCAATTTAAATTCCTCCTCGATCTCGTTTTAAATCATAAATAACTTTTTCATAACACCAGCTTTTACTGCGTTGGGGATTTCTCAATCTAATATTTAAAAGCAATCGAGTCGCTAAAGCTTTATCTCCATTCACGAGGGTTAAAAGTTCTCTTTCTAAGTAGAAAAGTTGATTCTGACTGATTGGCAACTTTTGACGATTATTTTTAGAAGTAGATCTTTTCGGTTTAGTGGGGGATAAAGATAGGGTATCGACTAACCACCAGATAGCTACAGCTAACCCCAACAAAAGCACCCCAGTAAAAGAGTATAAAACGATGCCTAGTAAATTCATTAATCAATTCCCGTATTTCTTAATGATCAAGGTTTTAGGCTAATCTACCCTATACAAAAACACCACAAAAGCTAAAATAGATAATAGCAATATAGACTAAACCGCCTTGTATTACCGTCTTCTTCTTGATTTTAATACCCTAGAAAACGGGTTAATTGCCTTAACACCCGAACAAAGTCATTATCTTAAAAAAGTTGTTCGTTTAAAATCCCATGACCGTTTTATTGCCCTAAATGGACAAGGACAAGCTTGGTTAGCGGAAATAATTGATAATTCGGCCTATCTTTTAGAAGCGATAAACGAAACTACCGAACTACCAGTACAAGTGAATTTAATGGTAGCAATTCCCAAAAATGGCTTTGATGATATCGTTCGCGCTGCCACCGAATTAGGAGTTTATCGGATTATTCCCCTGCTGACAGAACGCGGTTTAGTTAATCCTAGTCCTCAAAAAATCGACCGTTGGCGAAAAATTGCCCGGGAAGCTGTAGAACAATCAGAAAGACAGATTATTCCCATTATCGAAGAACCACAACCATTTTTAGCCATCCTTAACCGGGGAGCTAACCCACAGACAACTTGTTATATTGGTGTTACGCGTAGAACAGTGGCCCCGCTACTTTCTCAATTGCAAACATCAACCGAGATAACCATGGCCATCGGACCGGAAGGGGGATGGACGGAGGCAGAAATAGAACAAGCGATCGCTGCTGATTTTCTGCCTGTATCACTGGGAAAACGCATTTTGAGAACAATTACCGCTCCCTTAGTGGCTCTCGCTATCATTAACGCCTATTTAGACAGCTAATTGACTAGAGTTTCTATGACCAAGACCAGCAATCGAGATAACTGGAATCATTTCGCTTCTTACCTAAAGCAACAACTGGCAGTAGCTCTCCTCTGGTCAGATTTTCCCTTTTTTGCCAAAACCACCCTGGTCAATCCCCATTAAAGACACCTACTGGGACACCGCCTTGCAACTCTATAGCACCCTTATCTTCCTCGAAAAAACTCCCCCTAGCGCAACTTTATGACCCCTAGTAGCCCTTCTAACCCCTCTTTTGACTGGTTTAACCCCTCGCCCCAGCAAGACAGCGATTTACTGGCACAAATCGGCTTTATCCCCGGTTTCAAAGAATTTCTGACCCTGCGACAGGTTCACGCCTTGGAACACGCCACCGTCTGGGTATTGAGCGAAATGGCTGCCCGTCGTCAATCGCCTTTTGACCATTCCCAAGCGGATAACGAGGCCCTGGGGGGACTCTCCACCGATAGGGGTTTTTATCTCTACGGACAGGTTAATACAAATGAACTACAAATTGCAGCCAAACAGGCGCTTCATCGTCTCAAAAATGGCGAGGGGCAATTGGCATTACATCCGCGTTGTGGCACCAATTTATCGGTAACTTTAGCCTTAACCGCCGGCTTAGTCTTAGGAACTCATCTTATCTTCCCCAGAGGTCCGATTTCTCAGTTATTAGGCTTAGGTTTAGCCACTGCCGCCGCTTTTCAAATCGGGCCGGATGTGGGAATGTCGGCCCAAAAATACCTGACTACGGCCATTCCTTTTAACTTAACAATCGTTAACATTGCACCAAAGGCAGACCTATGGGGACGTTCGGGGCATTTTGTCCAAACAGAGTGGCAAGATTTGCAATAAAACTTAAAGTAAAAACCCTTTCGGCAAACTCGCTCTGATTGTAACCTGTTAACTAAACCCTTAAAAAAAAACAACAGCTATGCCTGGAATCGAACGCGGAGCCGAAGTTAGAGTCAAACGGAAAGAGTCTTACTGGTACAACGATGTAGGAACCGTAGCCAGTGTTGATAAAAGTGGTATCCTCTATCCCGTTATCGTCCGTTTTAATACTGTTAACTACCACGGTTTTAGTGGTAGCGCCGGTGGACTGAATACCAATAACTTCGCTGAAAGTGAATTGGAACTCGTTAAGGCTGCCCCCGCTAAGAAATAAAGCTGACTAAAATTCAGCCTATCATCACCGACTGACTGACAGGGATTCTCTCTTGTTGGTCGGTTTTTTTATAGCTGTCAGCCTTGTATCAGTTATCAGTTATCAGTTATCAGTTATCAGTTCACTGTTTACTGATATTACATTTTGGGCGCACACGATGGGCTTCTACCATATAAAAACTGACTAATAAATTATCTCAAAGTCGCTTTAACCTTTAGCCAACAAGAGCTAATTAGTTTAATTATCCTAGATAAGTTCTTAAATACTTGACAAAATATATTGAATAATTTATAATATTAAATCACCAAAGATCATGATAATGTGCTATGGACATAATCGGTTTTGAGGTGTTTGAAAAATAGTTTTTCAGTAATCAAATCTGGAATTTATGAGCATTTTAGAACTGATAGAAAAAAGACTAGAAGAAAACTTTGCCCTCCACGAACAATACCTAAACCCCCAGATGGTTAGGGTACTAAAAACGATCGGCTATGATCGCCACTACGTTAAAGCTCAAGGTCCGTACCTATTCGACAATCACGGGGAAAAGTATCTGGACTTACTGAGTGGTTTTGGTGTTTTCGCCCTCGGACGCAATCACCCCAAGATCGTGCAAGCTTTACAAGAAGTATTGACGGCAGCATTGCCCAATTTAGTCCAATTGGATGCTTCTATCCTAGCGGGATTGCTGGCGGAACGGTTAGCAGCGATCGCACCTCCCGGATTAGAACGAGTTTTCTTTGCTAATTCCGGCACAGAAACCGTCGAGGCTGCCATTAAATTCAGCCGCTACGCCACCGGACGCAGCCAAATTGTTTACTGTCAGGGAGGCTACCACGGGTTAACCATGGGTTCCCTTTCCGCCACCGGCGATCCCCATTATCGCCAGGGATTTGGGCCTTTTGTCGCCGATTTTGAGGAAATTCCCTTCGGCGATCTGGCTGCGCTCGAAAAAGCTCTAATTAACCAAGAAGTAGCGGCTTTTATTACCGAACCGATCCAAGGTCACGGGGTGAGAATTCCCGAACCGAACTATCTCCCGGCGGCGGCTGCCCTTTGTCGTCGTTACGGCACTCTTTTTGTGGCCGATGAAGTGCAGACCGGTTTGGGCCGGACTGGCAAAATTTGGGCAGTGGAACATTGGGGGGTAGAACCGGACATTTTATGTGTTGCCAAGGCTCTTTCGGGTGGTTTTGTGCCAGTGGGAGCGGTTCTCTGTCGTCGCTGGATCTTCGATCGAGTATTCGATCGCATGGATCGTTCTGTGGTTCACGGTAGCACTTTTGGTAAAAATAATCTGGCCATGGCCGCCGGTATTGCCACTTTACAGGTGATTGAAGAGGAAAAATTAGTCGAGCGATCGGCCGTAATCGGTCAACAAATTATCGCAGAACTACAGCCGCTCGTAGATCAGTACGAATGTTTGCAGGAAGTGCGGGGATTGGGTATGATGATCGCCTTGGAATTTGCCGAGCCGAGCAGTTGGTCACTAAAAGCCGCCTGGAAAATGCTAGAAACCGCCAATAAAGGGCTATTTTCCCAGTTAATCGTCGTTCCCCTCTTTACCCGCCATCAAATCCTCTCGCAGGTTTCCGGCCACGGCATGAATATCATCAAGTTTATCCCCCCCCTCACCCTCTCCGATGAGGATTGCCGTTGGCTTGTCACCGCCGTTAAAGATGTGGTGGCCGATGCTCACCGCTTCCCCGGAGCCGCTTGGGAATTCGGCAAAACCTTGGCCAGTCAAGCTATCCGCCAAAAAACCGCCAAAAAATAGTTAATATGTCCAGTTTGTTTCATCCCCTCTGCGGTAGTAACCTTAGCACTCTCCTTCGTTTGTTTTTGACCAATGGCGGCATCGATCGCCCCAATTTGGCCCCGGCAACCCTGGCACTGGCAGTTACCCTGGCGCGACTGCCTTTTTCTACCCTAGAACGAATTTTAATCACAGGGTTTTATGAGTGCCGCGTGCAGGTAAAAGCACCCATTTTTATTGTCGGCTATTGGCGCAGCGGCACGACCCATCTGCACAATTTACTCGGTCAATCGGAGCATTTTGGCTATATTTCGCCCCTAGCGGTGGGATTACCTTGGGATATCCTCGGCATCGTCCGCTTATTTCAACCGCTGCTAGAATTGGCCCTACCTAGCGATCGCCATGTGGATAACGTTGCCGTTACTCCCGATTCCCCCCAAGAAGACTCGATCGCCCTGGCCAGCATGATCCCCCTTTCCTACTACCATGGTTTATACTTTCCCCAACGTTTTCAGTATCATTTCCAGCGAGGGGTTTTTTTTCAGGGCTGCAGCGAGAAAGAAATCGCCACTTGGCAGCGTTGGCATACTCATCTATTAAAAAAAGTTTCCATACATCAAAAAGGCAAACAATTACTAATCAAAAACCCCGTTTATACGGCACACATTGCCAAATTGCGAGCTATCTGGCCCGATGCTAAATTTATTCATATCTACCGCAATCCCTATCTAGTTTTTCCCTCAACCCGTCACTTTTTTACCCGCATCCTACCGGAACTAGCACTACAATCCTACGATAATTTATCCACGGATGAAATCGAGCAGGTAATTCTGAAAAGTTATCCCTCAATGCTCAATTCTCTCCTGCGAGATAGTGCCGATTTACCCGCCGATAGTTTTGTAGAAATTCGTTTTGAAGATTTAGAAAAAGACCCCCTAGCACAAATCGAGAAAATTTACGATCAACTGCAACTTCCCGACTTAAAAATTGCTATGCCTCGCTTTGAGAAATATATCAGCAGTCTGCAAGGATATAAAAAAAATAATTATCCCCCAGATGCAAAAGTGATCGAGTTAGTCGAATCCCATTGGCTACCATTTATTCAACGTTGGAATTATTTCTAGTCATCAGCTTTTTCAGTTATCAGTTATCAGTCACAATTCACAATTCACACTTCATAATTCACAATTCATAATTCACAATTCATAATTCACAATTCATAATTCACAATTCATAATTCACAATTCATAATTCACAATTCACAATTCATAATTCATAATTCACAATTCACAATTCATAATTCACAATTCATAATTTAGTATGAAATATCTTAAATTTATCTTTCTGGGTTTAGGTTTTGTTTTACTAGGGGTAATTTTACGCCAAACAAATCTGCAAGAAGTTTGGCAACAAATCACCCTAGTCGGTTGGTGGGGAATAACATTAGTAATTATTTTTTATTTCCTAGAATTCCTCACCGATGTTTTTACTTGGCAACTAACTTTTAAAAGTATTCCTATCCAATCTCGATGGACAATTCGCCTATTATTAATTTACATGGTAGGGGCAGCCTTTAATCGCGTGACTCCCTTCGCTTCTTTGGGAGGAGAAGGTTTTAAAGCAGTGATGTTGAAAACTCACTATCAGATTAGCTATAAAGAAACCAGTGCCTCGATTATTCTGACCAAGACATTAAATACTGCTTCCCTTGTCTTCTTTGCAATTATCGGTTTTTTGCTGCTCCTAGCTTCCCCAAAATTCTCCAATTCTTTTAAAACTTTTACCGGATTAAGTCTCGCTATATTCTCCAGTTGTATCCTGATATTTTTCTTGATTCAGCGATTCCGTTTATCCTCCCGAATAGTTAATCGATTAGGTCATTCTTTTTTAGGCGATCGCCTAGCTAAACCTTTAGAAAATCTTCGCAGTGTCGATGATCGTTTAGGGGAATTTTACCGGAATCTGCCCCTATTTAGAAATGGCTTGATCGTCGGTTTTCTCAATTGGCCCCTCGGAGTTTTAGAAATCTATGTTTTAATGCAGTTTCTCCAACATCCGATCAGTTTTGCCGATGCTTGGTTATTCGATTCTGTTGCCCAATTGGTGCGCGCTGGAACCTTTTTTATTCCCGCTAATATCGGTACTTTAGAAGGTTCTTTAGTGCTGCTGGGTGCTTCCTTAACTGGTAGTCTAGAATTAGGTTTAGCGATTTCTGTAATTCGCCGGGTTAAAGATATTCTCTGGATTATCTTAGGTTTATTGATCTGGTGGCTATTTTCCCTAAGACCGACTTTACCCGATCGCTCTTCAAAATAATCTCCATCAGTCAACTCCCGGCTCTTCTAGGTTCTCTGTGATAAGTTTAACTTACATAGGATCGATCGATCTTTGTGTCCTCTGTGTCTCTGTGGTTCCTTCCACTCCCTCGCCAGCGGTACTGTATCTTAGAATACATTTTACCCACCAAATCCAAGAGAGCCAACTCCCGATTATTCATCCTGTAATTTTTCGCGTACATTGCGAACAATCCGCGATAATTCAGTCTTTTCATCGACGCTAATTTTAGTCGGGGAACCACTAATAATCCGCTCGTAATTGCGGAAAGAATCCTTGATATCGGCCCCGTCCTGACTGATAGTATATTCACGAATCCCTTTATCGTGCCAAGAACCGCGCATCTTAAAGACGTTAATCGCTCGCGACATTTCGCCACGAATTTCCACATACTGCAACATTAAAATCGTGTCGGTAATCGTAGAAATATGGGATTCGGTGATCGAGTGCGCTCCCATAAATTGGTCGGTGGTATTGGTGAAAAATCCCGTAATTTCCTCCTGTTTGGCGTATCCTGTCACCCCGATCACAAATTGCCGAAAAGCATTATTTGTCACCCCCCGCGCGAGTGCCGATAGAGAATCGATGGCAATACGGGAGGGTTTAAATTCCGAGATTTCCGACTTAATCATCTGTAAATGGTCTTCTAATCCCGCCGATTCGGGGTAAGAACACAATAATTTTAATAATCCCTTGCGTTCCATTTCCTCAAAATCGATCCCCCAAGAAGAGGCATTTCGGGACAATTGGGCGCGAGATTCTTCATAAGCGAACAAAATCGCCCGCTCCCCCCGCCGACAGCCTTCTTCCAGAAATTTACTGACTAAGAGAGTTTTACCCGTACCGGTTGCTCCTGTGGCCAAAATAATCGAATCCTTGAAAAAACCGCCCCCACACATATCATCGAGGGTTTTTACTCCCGAAGAAATGCGGACATTAGAGGAGCGCTGAGTTAAACGCATCGCACCGAGGGGGAAGATATTAATGCCATCATTGGTGATAGTAAAGGGATATTCCCCCTTCATGTGGGTTGTTCCCCGTAATTTGAGGATTTCCGCGGTTCTACGTCGTCTTTCTCCCTCTAGGACGTTCCGCATAATTACCACATTATCAGAGACAAATTCCTCTACACCAAAACGGGCCACCGCTCCGTATTCTTCGATACGTTCTGTGGTCATAATTGAAGTCACTCCTAATAATTTTAACCTGGCGACGAGCCGAAAAATTTCCCGCCGCACCACTGACACCGCTTCGTACTGCTGAAAAACAGCAGTTACAGAGTCAATTGATACCAGTTTTGCTTTATATTTGGTAATTGCGTATTGAATGCGCTCGATCAAGGCCGAAAGATCAAAACTACCCACCACCTCTTGACCTTCCGGATCCGGAGAAGCATCGAGAATAAATAACTTACCCTGGTCAATTAATTCTTCTAAATCCCAACCAAAACTATAGGCATTTTGGATAATATCGGTGGGAGATTCTTCAAAAGTAACAAACAGGCCTGGATAGTCAAAATACTTGATCCCGTGGTAGAGAAATTGCACAGCAAGCAGGGTTTTTCCCGTGCCAGAAGTGCCACTCACTAAGGTAGTTCGCCCCATGGGTAAACCACCGTGAGTGATCTCATCAAAGCCTTCAATTAGGGTTCTAATTTTGCGAACACCTTTCGGTTTAATCGGTGGATTTGGTTGGCTATTAGAGTTAGATTGAGTCATTATTTATCCAGCGAGTATTTAAAGAGTAGGATTTTTATCTAATTTTTCCACAGAAACATATCGGGACTGACTAGACACTTTACACTATCTCGATTGCCATTGACTCTTGACTTTCCCCTAGAGGTACTAGATTATGTCCCGATCATTTCTTCTTCAATAAATATAAACCGTCTAATCACCTATTGCCGAAGGCCTAGCTATCATTTTCTCGTTCGCGAATTTCCTCGTACAGTAAGTCTAACCCGATTAGAACCTTCTCTCGATCGGACAAATCACCGATAATTTTCCGCACTGGGGGAGGGAGGACTTTCGCAAGGGTAGGAGTGGCGAGAATCTTGTCTTCCTCCGCTAGTTGCGGGTTTTTCAGCACGTCAATCACCTTGAGCGCATAAACTCCCTGAAATTCCTCTTCTAGGATATTTTTCAGGGTTTTTAAGGCTCGCACGGAGTTGGGGGTGTTTCCGGCGACGTACAGTTTTAAAACATAGGTTTTTTTAAAGACGCTCATAGGTTAGGATCAAAGGGGCTGGGGATATGAGTTCATCGCTATTTGTCTGGGATATTTTAGTCTATTCCCAATAATAAATCATAAGGGATATCCTCGCGAGGTATGGAACGACGGTACATTTCCCCTAGATGAGCCAGGATATCAATGAGAGCGAGACGATAATCTAGGAGAATTTCCTCGCTTCTGCCTTCCAATTTTAATTGTTGGGAAAATTCATCCATTAACTCCATGTGAATTTCCAGAATTTGCGACACCGAGAGATCGGTAAAAAAGACATTATTAACCAACTCATCGATCGCTTGATTAATCGGATAATCCTGTAGGAAGTAATTTAAAATAATCTCCCGATAATCTCTTCTTACTTCCCGCAGTAATTCGTTTTTTTCCTCCGGGGCAAGATTGCGATAGAATAGCTGCGGGTTGCGTTTGTAGTAAACACCTAAATAGCCGAGTCTTTCTTTTAATTTTTCCGCTAAACGGCGCTGTTGTAGGAGGAGAAAACTGTGATTATTGGCCACGGGATTTGGTTGGTTAACAATCGTGGTACGCTCGGAAAAAGAGCAATTAGGAGCTAAATGGAGAAATCTAGCGATCGCTTGGTCGATGACGGAGGTGATGCTGTCTAATTCGTTGACGGTAATTTGTAATTCGGCACTATGATAGAGACAGGTGGGAGAGTCATTCGTCTCGGCAGTGATGTTCTTGTCAGCGACAATGATCACTACTGGCAGTAAAATCCCCCCTTCGTAGAGTTGATTAAAAGTCGGCTGTAGGGAAGGATGAAAGACCACCAGCAAACAATCGATTTTTTCCTTGTGTACCTCGATATTAGCCAGTAATTCGCTAGAAGACGACCCTAGGGTTAGATTATAGCGTTCATTAGCCAATAAAGCCGTCAAAGAATTAACCAGCCCCGGGGGTGAACTCACTCCCGTCAAGGGTGGGTCCGTTGGGACAAAAGCATAAATAGTCAGTCTCGGAGGCAACGTTTTCTCACCCGCAAGGTAGATAGAAAATAACAAACTATAGGTTAGACTTTCTCTGTCGAGAAGACAACCCCCTCGCCATCAGATCGGCGAAGTTAAAGTTAACTTTGCTTTTTGGCAGTGGGTATTGTAGTTAATTGTAATCAATGGGGAGGCTGTCTAGATCAGCGAGCGTCATAATCAAGGTAGATTCAAGTTCTAGGACTACTAATAGTTTGGCCATCAGTTTGTTAATTATGCCCTAAAGTTACCGCCACCGCCCACCCAATTATACTAAATCCAGTTATCAAAGACTGATTATCTATTTCTCTTTTGCCTTTTGCATGAGTGCCTTTTGCCTGTCCCCATAAGTAGCCTATACTCAACGGATTTAGTATTATCCCCATGCCTAGCGTTACCCTCAGCCTCGATCACTTTAATCAATCCGTTACTACCTGTGAATTAATTGTTGACAGGGCAAGTCTTTGCGATTTAATTAATACGGGCAATCCAGAAGCGATCGTGGTGGTGGATGAACGGTATTGTCCCCTAGGACTGATTGAGAGTCAAGCCCTGATCGCTTACCTCCTCTATCAGCAACAGCACCCCGAAACTAGAAACCCCTCCTCCAACTGTCTGGATCTGAGCGGTTGGCTGCGCCCGATTATCCCTCTTAACTCGCGCATGGCCGTGAGTGAGTTTCTGACAACCCTGACGGGAGAAGCGATCGCCCTAGCCCCTATTTTAGTGGATGCTCAGGGCAAACTGTTAGGACGCTTAGACACGGGCAAACTTCTGCAATTTTGTCTCGGGCGATCGATTCTCGATGATCCCCCTCCGCAGCCCCGCATCAGCGATCGCAATTTCCCCCCCCGCAGCGATCGTCCTCTGGAATTTCTGGAACAATTACCGCTGCCGCTGCTGCTCTACAGTCCAGAAGCGGGAATTTTATACCAAAATCAGGCTTGGTGTCAACAAATCGGGGCAGCTTTCCCCGCTAATATCGATAACTCTCCCTTTGCTTTGGTTAATGACCCCTTAACCCTCCAATCCCCCACCCCCCCCTTTTTTCCCCAGCGTCTAGAAACAGTGACATCGGGTTTAACTAAGACTTGGCGCCTGTTGTCCGTGCCGTTAAATTTAACGGATAATTATCCTTTGATCGAGAAAGCTTCAGGACTATGGTTACTGTTAGCCACCGATATCACCGAACAACAGCAATATTGTCAGGAATTAGCGGTTAAAAATGCCGATCTAGTCCATTTAAATCGTCTTAAGGATGAATTTCTCGCCTGTGTCAGCCATGAGTTTAAATCGCCCCTCACCGCCGTGATCGGTCTCTCCAATCTGCTGCGGGAACAAAAAATCGGTGAACTTAACCCCCGACAGTCCAAATATGCCGATTTAATCTATCGCAGCGGTCGCCAGTTGATGGCTCTGGTCAATGATCTCCTCGATTTAACCCGCCTAGAGACAGGACAACTACAATTAACTTTAACTAGAGTCAGAATCGATCGCCTCTGTCAACGGGTGTACGATATCATCGTCGATAAGTATCCCCAACGTCTCGATCTCCCCGGCAGCTATCGTCTTGATATCGAATCGGGGTTAGATTATGTTCTGGCCGATGAGGCCCGTTTGCAACAGATGTTAGTGCATTTGTTAGATAATGCGGTGAAATTTACCATTGATGGCGGTAATTTGGGCATTAAAGTTAATCGTTGGGAAAATTGGCTGGCTTTTACCGTCTGGGATACGGGAATCGGTATTCCGGAAGAATCCCAGCATCTGATTTTTCAGAAATTCCAACAGCTAGAAAGTCCTTTCACCCGTCAATTTGAGGGCGCAGGTTTAGGTTTAGTCCTCAGCCAAAAATTAGCACGCTGTCACGGCGGCGATCTATCCTTTGTCTCCAAGGCCCAGGAAGGTAGTGAATTTACTTTACTACTGCCGGTTCATCCCCAAGGTGCCGAGCAGGAGTCCGCTACTCCCCAGCGTCTGGTGTTGGTGGTGGAAGCTAATCCCCAAGTGATCGAACAGTTTGTCGATCGCTTGAGTGAATTGGGATTAAAAACCATTATCGCTCGTAGCGGCACTGAGGCGAT
This sequence comes from Microcystis sp. M061S2, assembly GCF_020245605.1. Taxonomy (NCBI): domain Bacteria; kingdom Bacillati; phylum Cyanobacteriota; class Cyanophyceae; order Chroococcales; family Microcystaceae; genus Microcystis; species Microcystis sp. M061S2. Next base: position 96,573 of record NZ_JADBUP010000024.1, read on the forward strand.
CGAAAAAGCCCGTCAGTTAAAACCCCGTTGTGTTTTTCTCAATCCTAATCTACCCCTCTTGTCCGGTTGGGATGTGTTAACGCTGCTGAAATCCCATCCCCAAACCAAAGATATAAAAGTTATTGTCACCGCCGCCGATTCCGATCGCAACCGCAGTCAACAGCAAGGGGCCGATAGTTTTCTGGTTCCGCCGATCACATCGGCTGCGCTGCAAGCTTGCCTGAATCTGACCGTTTCCCCCGTTCCTAGCCGCAAACGGCGTACTGCTCCGACTCTGCTGCGTTTACACGGCCATTATGCCCCCAATTTCTCCGATTTATCTTCCTTTAGCTGGATTTGGAATAATCAATTAGTTCGGGAGAATTATCGTTTTATTGAGGCCGATAGTTGCGAACAGGCGGAACTTTTAGCTACTGTCTGGGAGGTGGACGCTATCTTAATCGATAGTTCGATCGCAGAAGATTTATACTCTTATCTGCAAACCTTGAGCGAGTCGGAAACCCTCGCTAATTTACCCCTAGTCACCCTTGATGTGGCTGTCACCGAGGTAGCCAATCAAATCCCCGGTTTAGCCGTTTTTCCCTGTTTAGCTCCCCCAACGGAAAACCGCATCGAACAGCTATTAAAGGTGATCGAGACTGCTGATCTGGCTTTTTCTCGCCACAAAGAACAGTAAAGGCAAGTCAGGCAAGTCTTGGGAATACAAGCAATGTCGATGCTCTAGCCCGATTTTCCCCAGAAGTTGGCGCTAAAGCGTAACTACAAACCTTAACTCAACCTAGAGATTATTAACTCAATTTTCTCAAAAAAATCGACCAGCCGTTAGGTGAGAAAAAGAGAAGAACCGAGAACATTAACGCACCCTACAAATTAAGATGGTGCGTCACGGCGCGATCATAATTTAATTATTAACAAATCTCCTTTAAATACGCGCAAACACGCACCCTACAAGCTACTAACAAGGCTCATTTTGACTCGTTGATTAAGGGCAGTGGCAATTTTTTGTAGCATTATTAGGGGATTGTCTTGATAGTCAGCGTCTTCTAGATCTTCAATAACGGATTGCTCAACATGGATTAGGTCGGCTAGTTGTTGTTGAGTTAATCCAGCATTCATACGAGCGTCATAAATCAATTGTGCGATTTCTGAGTTGAGGGATTCTAGGGCAATTTGTTCTTTGATTGTGGGATCGTCTGCAATCATTTGGTGAATGATTTTTACGGCATCTGTGGTTTTAGGCATTGTTTATTTCTCCTTGATAAGTATGAAGTTCTGGATTTTGTTTAAATTGTGCTTTTCTTTGGATAATTCTCTCGATGTCTTGTGAGGGAACGGCGGAAGTTTTTTTGATAAGAGCATGACCAATAATTGCTATATTTTGACCATGATAAAAATAGAGGATTCGATATTGTATGGTTCCCTGTTTGGCTCTAAGCTCCCAGATATCATTTCTGAGATAATCGGCAGCAGGGCGGCGCAGTTCATGACCTTGTGCGGCAAGTTGTTCGATTTTGGTTATACATTTGGCAAATCCTTTTTTATCAGTTTTGAGTAATTTCTGAATCCACTCAACAACGGTTGAGATGCCTTCTGCTTCTTGATAAAAGATGATTTTTGTCTTTGGCACGTTTCTTTTGAAATAGTATGCGATGAAAAATCAATAAATGGAATCAGGTGATGGTGATGGGTATCGAATTGCTGGATAGCTCATAACCTCGTTGAAAAGAATTATGCGATCGCCCCTTGTTTATCCCCTAAATTAAACTTAGAAATTCCGCGATAATAGACATCAACATCGTTAAGTATCGAGTTCTGTGAAAAGCTGATGTTTCCGTGAGCAAAATCCCTAAAATTAGACTTGACAAAAGGCCTGAGATCGTTATATCCTACAGGTTACAAGCTTTTGCACGAGAGAAAAGCTTTATGGTGCTATCACGTTCTGCCTGGAATCCTCCCCAGTCGCCAGGTGGAGTAATGCCATTGTACTGCATTCCAGTAGGGAGGTGAGCTTTTGGGGCTTCCGCATTATTAAAGGTTAGATCTGAGCGGGACACCCATTGACCGGTGCCCTCGGGGGTTCCTCTCCAGCCGACGCGATCGCCGAACTTGTTCCACACTTCCCCATTATACTCTCTCGTGCCATCGAGACTCTCATAGATTTCTTTCTGAACGCTGAAGCCGAATTTACCGTTACTAGCTGACAACCAAAGCTGGTCAATGATGCGTAAGTCTTCACAGGAAAAGCTCTCAAAATCTTTTACTCTGAACCACCCTTCCTTTTCCCTCTTAGCAGATTGAAGCATCGCCCTAGTTGTTTCCTCATCTGCTTCTTTCCATTTCTCTGCTGCTAGTAGGTCTCGCAGATTGGTATAATTCACTCCTGTTGACCTCGATATAAGAGTAGTTCCCGGCTTGAGGAAAGGTGAAGGGGTCGGTTTTGGCGTTGGTACAACAGCAATAGATGGGCTAGGGTTAGGAACAGGTGGGCTAGTCACAATAGGAGGGGTTGTTTCAGTTTTTTGATTAAAAGCAAATTCTCCTATTAAAGAAGATGAAGTCCAAGGAACTTGATAATCATTAGTATCTTTAGCAACATCAGAGCGTACTTTTCGCAGCATTAAATCCACTTCCATATTGGGAGTTTTAATATATTTCAATAAGTAGGAAGTAAATAATCCATTCCGTCCAGTACCATCACTAGCGACTTTTCCCGGCGCAGTAGCAAAAGCAATTAAAGTTCCTGATGCTGCTTGTAATGGTGCTGTTAATCCCCTGCTAGACGACCGCCAAAATTTACGAAAAGGATTATCGCGACAAGCATCTAAAATCACAATATTAATTCGATTACCTGCATCTTCCATTCTGCCGAGTATTTTGCCCAAAGGCATTGACTCATACTCAACATCTTTTTCAGCTTTAATCTGAGCATTAACAGGAATGAGATAATTTTCTCCTTCTACCTCCATTCCATGACCTGCATAATAAAATAAACCGACATAACCTTGATTAATCCGAGTGAAAAACTGATCGAGAGCATCATCCATTTGTCGTTTAGAAGAATCCTTAAGCAAAATTACCTCAAAACCTAATTCCTTCAAAGCATTAGCCATATCTGTGGCATCATTAAGCGGCGTATCGAGCTTACCAACTTGGTAATTTTCATTGCCAATCACTAACGCAATTCTTTGCTGCTGTTGAAGATTAGGCGAATTTTGAGGAACGGGAGTTATTTGACTACGGTTTTTTGGCTCAGTGGAACAAGATGAAACCATCATTAAGATGATCACAGAGATTGCTAATTTACCAAAAATCTTAAGACGAGAGATAGACATAATTTATTTTTTTGGCATAGTAAAGGCTTCTAATGTCATTTTTTGAGGCGAGTTAAAACTAATTTTAGATAGTACATGAACCTTGTCTTTGATATTAAGTAGCTTTCGTAATTCTTCAGGTGTTAATACCCTATTTAAGTTGACTTTAGCCGACTGGGGAGGATTTTGTAACCTTAAAGCCGTGACAGGAACTCCAGGCCAAGTTTTAACAAAAGGGCGAATACGAGAAGGAAGAGGTTTACCCTCAATCAAGACATCTCCTTGAAATTCTATCGATTTAATTTGATTCAGAGGAACTGTTTCTGAATCACCCCCCGCCGACAGCCTCAAACTTGCCTGATTAAAAGCTGTTAACCGTCCCGTCAGAGGATTTCCCCGCTTGAGTACCACCGTCGCCTTATCTGGTACAGCCACCTCTAACGCCGTTTCCTGACTGCGGACAGAACCCTGAAGCCATTCTAACCGCCGATCGCTTGCTACTCCCAGCAACAGCAAAGAGAAAATACTCCCCCGCAAAATAGCTTTCATCATCCGACTTAACCCCTCAATATCGAAATAAATAAGAGATGATAGAATTTTAACATCTCCTTTTTCACTTCAACCATCCCAAGCAGTTTGTCATGACTGATCCCGACAATTCCTCAGAATTTAATCCTCTCGGTAAACTAATTAGTGTATTGGTTTTATTAGCCGCTGCTCTTTACTTTACCGGCTGGATTTATCGCTGGGCATACTTTAGCTTTTTTCATCTCGAAGTTACGACTCTGAGTCTTCCTAACGAATCCTTTTATTTTGCCGCTTTTCAAACATTTTTTGGAGACCTTTGGGCAATTCCTAGAAAAATCCTATTTTTATTGGTGATTATAGGTGCTACTGTCATCACCTTTGCTGGGCAAAGATGGCTAATAAAATATCTGAAAAGATTACCGATTGCTTTGAGTAAATCTCAAGCTAAGATCGTTAATTTTTTATCATCCCTATTGAATGAATTTATTATCGTTATTTTTGTACTGATGGCTCTTTTTTGGCTGGCAACCTGGCAAGCAAAAGATGATGCTTGGAAAGATGCTGTTAATGAAACCTCCGCTTTACCGATTGTCACGATTGTTATGCCTCAAGATGCTAGTTTAGGACGAAAATTTAATAATCCCTTAGAAAGTCGTTCCACAAAAACTAACTTACCTAATTTTAGAATTATCGGCGATCTTCAATCCTACAAACGTTTATTAGATAACGAACTTAACGATATTAGTAACCCTGATAAACCGAGAATTTGGCGACTGTTGCTCAAAGGCAATGGTTATTCCTATATTTTCCCAGCGTTACCAAAAAAAGAAGCTAAATTAACCTTTCCCGTCGTGATAGTTTATGAAAGAGATAACGGTGTTCAATTGACAATTCTTAATTCTTCCATCTCCCAACCCTAGCATCTAAAACATAGAATGTAGGCTATGTTAGTCGAGTGCGTAACGCATCATAAACTAGATGGCATAGCGACTTTTTTCGGAAGTATTACAGTGAGCAAGCGTAATTTTTTTTGCGAGGATAATAAAGTGTAGGGTGCGTGTTTGCGGTTACAAATCCGGTCAAAAAACTAAAATTAACAATCCACGCACCGATTATATCATTTTTGGTTTGCGGTGGACGTTGTAGAATAGAGAAAACCTACTACGCTGATAGATACCATGCCCTCTCCTGCTATTACCACGATCATCAAGATGGTTGAGTCTCTGCCTGATGAGCTTCAAGAGCAGTTAGTAGATTATGTTCGAGCTTATATTGCAGAAATTGAAGAAGAAAAACGATGGGATCAGTCGTTTAAACAGACGAAGAATAATCTAGTCGCAGCAGCCCGAAAAGCCAAAGAAGAGATTGCGGCAGGATTGTCCGCGCCGATGGATTATGAGCAGCTATGAATTCCGCGACATTGCCCTCATTTTGGCAGAAGTATCGCGACTTGAAGCCAGCAGTCAAAGCCGGAGCCAAGAAAGCATATCGGTTATGGGTAGAGAATCCGTTTCATCCATCGTTACATTTTAAGTGTATTGACAGCGACGAAGATATTTGGTCAGTGCGTGTAACGAAGAGTCATCGAGCTTTGGGAGTGCTGTCAGGGGATACAGTGACCTGGTTTTGGATTGGCGATCATGATGAGTACGAAAAGTTTTATTCGTAAAACACAGGAACTACAAGCCTATTCCACTGGAACTTTAAAAACCCCCTTGCCACTCTCCTATACTTTTTAAACAGTATTTAGCATCACTCCCTCATAATGACATTCGATAAACTAGATGGCACAGCGACTTTTTTCGGAAGTATCAAAGCGAGCAAGCGTAATTTTTTTGGCGAAGATAGAAGTTTTTCGAGGCAAAAAAACAGAACGTTGCCGGAAATATTCGCTAAAATATTGACGGTAGAGAGGACAACTCACTCGGCAAAACTTACCTTGTCGGTGAATTAGTCCGAGACTTTCTAGGTGAAAAGCCGCCATTAAGTCAATTTCTATGTCTTTTTCCGCCATCACCACCTTAGCAAAGATAGCCGCTAAATTGCCCTTTAAGTATTGCAGATGCGAAAGTAAACGTTTAAGATGGTCTGCAAAAATATTACTTTCCTCGCCGATAGAAGTAGCCAAAATGCTTTCTAGGGTACAATTACCCCGATCAAGATGATAGCAAGCAAGACGAATTAAATAGGGATTCCCCCCTAGAAATATCCGTAATTTTTCGGAGTCAAAATTCTGATCTAATCCCTGTCTTTGACTTAATTCTCGTACTTGTGCGCTGGTAAAATTAGGCAATTCGATCGGTAAACCAAGACTAAAAGGAGATCGATAGGTATCTGAGGTTTTATCAAGCTCCTGTGCATGGGAATAGGCGACAATTAAACGTAATTTTTGCCAGAGAGGTTTGTTTTTGCCTTCCTCGTGCCAGAGGTGCAGAATACTAAAAAATTCTTCCCTTAGCTGTGGATAGGGTAAAAGATATTCAAGATCATCAAAGGCAAGCACTAAAGGGCGATCGAGATGGGGGAGAATATGCTTTTCTAGATAGATTTTACAGTTAATTTTACCCCCTAAGAATTCATCCCAATCCTCTGGGAGATGATTATCTAAATCTAACTGGCGACTAATACTAACGCAAAGCCAACGCAGCCAGTGATTTAAATCTTGAAAAATTGAGCTTTCTGCTAACCGAAAACTGAAATAAAGTGTATGGTATTGCTGTTGTTGAGCATAATTAATAATTCTGGCCATCAGGGAGGTTTTTCCCATTTTTCTGGGTGCGTTAATCCGGATCAGACTACCCCCGCGCAAGATCTCTTGATAACAAGTCTGTTCTAGATTATTTCTGTTAATATAAAAGGGGGAATCGAGGGGGACTTGTCCCTCTGGTAATTCAGGCAATAGTTGAGGATTAATAGTATTAGTTTCTGGTAAGTTAGGACGATAATAATCGCTATTTTCTAAAGTTAAATTAAAGGCTTGAAAACAATGTTTCAGGGTTTGTTTATCCACTCCCGATTCACAAGCAAATACCTTCATCAAAGTATCTACCCCTAAAAGAGTTTTCTCGCTGAGGACTTCTAGGGTGAAGCGATAACCGCGATTATCCCGATATTCCGCTTCTTGTTTAGCAGTAAGTAATTTTTCTAGTCCCGTGGTGGTAAGGATAACCCCGCGTCTGCGGCGCTGTTTTTCTGGTTTTTCCATGATAGTTTTTCCCTGTCCTGAACTCAAACTCTGCACCTCTACTAGAGGTTTTGAGTTTCCTATAGACTTCTCCTCAACAGGGAAACAATCAATTCCGTAATTTTACTGGTTTAGCCCTCGAGAAGGTAGGAAAAATAACCAGACCACTTATTTTCTTCCCCGTCTAAGTTATTTCTGGGATAGGGGTAAATCTTAGCCTACTTGCTGACGATAGCTATTCATTTCTAGGCTATCTTCCCCATAAAGATCCTCAATGTGTTCATGACAACAATCGATCGCAAATTGATCGAATTCTCCTGGTTCAATTTGATACATTTTGGCAAAAATATCGGGTTGAACACGACAAAATTCTGGTCTCTGGTCATAAATGGTACAGAGACGGGTTTGGCGATCAAAGTGTATACACCAACCTTCTTCCCCCACCATGCTGAGATATTGACTTAATTGTGCGGGAGTCAGATATTCTTCTAAGTCAGGACGCTCATCGGGATTTAGTTGACAACAAGCTCCACAATTTTTAATACATTTCCAATTGGCCATATAACCGCTGTGCCGCGATGAATTAATCCTAGTACCTACTGACTAGCTTACTAGCAAATAGTCCCTATTTCCCGTTCCAGCAGCAATTACCCTCAATAGTTTTAATCTAAACCGGCGATCAGGAGTGAGAGCTTGACTAGGCAAGGATCGAATAAAATGGGCGTTGTAAGGGTCGAACTTACGGCATCCTGCTTGTAAGGCAGGCGCTCTACCACTGAGCTAAACGCCCGAATTAATTTCGTACTTTCTCAGTATAACATATATTTTCAAAAAAGTATATTATTTTTTTGAGCGAGTTAATTTTTTTCCGATGCCCTCTGGTCGAACTCACGATCGCATTACCCTAATTCTGTTGCCACCGATTGCGGGGGCGAGTTTTTTGGTCAGTGGCAGTGGTAAATTAACCCTATTACTGTTGGCCAGTTATTTGTTTAGCGGATTTCTGTTTGGACCGGATCTTGACATCCACTCGGTACAATACAAACGTTGGGGTTATCTGCGCTGGTTGTGGCTACCCTATCGTTCCATGATCCGTCATCGCGGTTGGTTATCCCACGGTTTATTGATCGGCACAATTTTTCGGTTATTTTACTTCGGTAGTTTTCTTTTACTAGCGGCGATCGTCATCATTCCGATCCTGCAAAGTTTTTGGGGTATAGACTGGGATTGGCGACTGTGGCCGCAGCAAGCGATCGCATTATGGCATCACCATCCCCAGGTAGCGATCGCTATTTTCCTTGGTTTAGAATTAGGGGCGATGAGTCATAGTTGTAGTGATTGGATCGGATCGGCCTACAAGCGTTCTCGAAAAGTGGCTCAAAAACCGGTAAAAAAGAAAAAACGTTAATAGTCCGCGTCCACAATTTCTAATTAGGGTTTGCGGCAAAAAGTTGTTCGTGGGGGCAGGGTGTGGGGTGTGGGGTGTAGGGTGTAGGGTTTTAGCGATTTTGAGGGGGTCAATTACCTAATTTTCAGGGAAAAAGTCCAGGGATTTTCCCGCCGATCACTCCCATATCTGGTACTTTTTGATTGACAAAAAGTCTAAAAGTCTTACCCAACAAGGTTTTTAGATTTATTCAGCAAACCCTAATCGGCCTTACTTTGATATTCTTGCCAAGTTTTCGGACTGATAAAGAGAGTTCCTTTTTCTTGCTTGTCGGGAAACTGGATATAATTTTTCTCTAAATAATCCTTGAGTTTTGGTGATTGCAGAAATTGCTTTTCAAATCGATAGAGAAAAACCAAATCTGGCTGTCTTTTTTCGATAACTTCTAGGATAAAATCCCCATCAAGATTCTGATTGATAAATCTCTTTCTGGTGATGACGGCAGTTTCTGGGGGTGTTTTCAAGAAATATTGATATATGTAGTGAGGATTGTCTGTTAAGAGAAGTTTATCGGAGTTTTTAAATTTTTCAAACACAGCTTCTGCTAAAAGAGGTTTATACCTTTTATTAAATTGAACGTAGGCATTAATTGAGGGATCACGATTGGTGATTATTCTTAAGGTATTAAAGAGAAATTGACCAGAAAGGGGAAGAAAAATTAGCATTTTGAGAACTAATTCCCTGGTTATTTTTCGATTTTGCTGAAATTCTCCGAGGCTATCAGTAATTTTTAACTGTTCGACAAACAAGGCAATTATCCAAACGGAGGGAATAATTAAATGGATATAATAATAGGGCCAAATTGGGGCGACTGTGGCAAATCTGAACAGATTAGAACCCAACCAGATCAAGGGCGGTAAAAGTGGTATTATATTGCGAGTAAAAACCATCGCTATAATAGCTATCACTGTGACGATCAGATAAATTGGCTCGTGCTGTAGGGCGCTTTGTAAGAGAGTCCATAAGGTGAGATTTTCTTCACCGAAACTAGCGGCAACACTGACATGAGATTTAATAATATTTTCGTAGGAAAAAGGAAAAATAGTCAGGGAACCCAAGACAAAGACTAAAACGACAGCGACTGACCAAATAACAATATCAATGATTCTTTTAATAAAACTATTCTGTTGATTAAGAAAAATAATTAAAGCTACAGTTGGGATAATAGTAATGCCCGAAAGTTTAATTTGCAGGGAAAAAACCAAAGCAATGGCACTGAGTAAATACAGCCCATACTTAAGCTTACCCGTGAATTTAACGGCTTTAAAGATGATAAAAATACTTAAAATTGTAAAAAAAAGTGAGGGTAACTCCCGCAACATTGTCGTTGACATGGTAATATAAACTAGACAGGTTGAGAGAATAAATACCGATAAACAAGAAGCCAATATTCCGCAATTAACTCTCAGAATTAGATAAAAAATTCCTAACATAATTGTGGATAAAGAAAGCACCATAAGGCGGGCGGCATGGATAGTAAATCCTGTCACGCTTAACCAACCATTTAGTAAAAGAGATAAACCCGATAAATGATCGTGCCAAACTTGTTCGTAGAGACGATAACCTTGTTTAGTGACGTAGGCAAGTACCATGGCCACCGCTTCATCAAAATTAAGGATATAGGGATAATGAAGCGGGACTTTCCAGAAAACGATCCCTAGGAAAAAAACTGCAATGGCAATTAATGCCATTAAATCAAAACGATAAGATTTCTTATTCATACCAAATCCGGTTATTAAAGACTGATTATCTATTGCCCCTTTTGCCTATTACCTTTTGCCTGTCCTCATAAGTAGCCTATACTCAACGGATTTAGTATCATAACTTTTTCTGGACAAGAATTGCTGCGTATCTTATCACAGATTGAGACATCAGTTATGGGTTAAAAAAGATACAAAGATTACTTTTCAGAACTACGCCCTAAATCTTTAGATCTATGATAGGCCGCCACCACTGCCTCGATAATAGTCGATCGAAAAGAGCCTTTTTCTAATTGTCTCACCCCGGCAATCGTCGTTCCCCCAGGGCTAGTGACGCGATCCTTTAATTCCCCCGGATGTATGGCCGATTCTTTTAATAGGGTTGCCGTCCCCAAAACTGTTTCTATAGCTAATTGAGATGCGATCGCTCGCGGTAATCCAGCCGCCACACCACCATCGCTTAAAGCTTCCACCATCAAGGCCACAAATGCCGGACCCGATCCCGATAATCCCGTTACCGCGTCCATCAAAGCTTCGGGAACTTCCACCACCGAACCGACCGCAGCAAAAATATCTCTGGCTACGGCCAGATGTTCCGGTTCCGCATGACGACCGGCCGCCATCGCTGTAACCCCTTGTCCCACCGTGGCCGGGGTATTGGGCATCGTCCGGATGACGGGGCGATCGGGAAAGCCCATTTCTAAGCGATTGAGGGTAACTCCCGCTAAAATCGAGATAATTAGGGGTTTTTCGGGTATTCCCAGCAAACTATTCACTACTTGCTCTAAAATTTGCGGTTTTACCGCTAAGATTAACACCTCAGTTGCTCTGGCGGCTTCCCGGTTATCCTCGCTGACTTGCACTCCGTAGGTATTAACCCAAAAGTTGCGCCGTTGGGATTGGGGTTCACTGACTAACACCGTTTCGGGACTATAAATATTTTTTTTTAATAAACGGCTGAGAATGGCCTCGGCCATCACTCCACCGCCAATAATTCCTAAACGAATAGACACAGTATTATTTAAAGTAAAAAGTAAAAAGAAAAAAAGGCCGATTTAGAGGTCTTACCCCCAAAAAAACGCATCCTCTCGAGAATCGAGCGATTTCTAGCTTCGACAAACTTGACGAGAGGACTATGGGAGGATTCATTGAGCTAATCGACTGCTTTCGGCGCCCCAAGCAGGTGCGGGGGAAACGGGACGAGCCATTTTCGGGTTGTCGGTGATATCGTGAATGGTTCCGGAAAGGGTGCTAACTTTAACGCAGCTGGGAGTAAAGAGGAAAATACTCTCACCGATGCGTTCTTGATGACCATCAATCGCGTAAGTGCCACCGGCGACAAAATCCACGGCTCTTTGTGCTTCTTCGGGATCCATGACGTTGAGGTTTAAAACCACCGATTTGCGTTCTCTCAGGGTTTGGATAACTTGGGGCATTTCCTCGAAGGAATGGGGCTCGATCACCACTACTTCTGCATTATTGTTGTTAATACCTGGCATACCGATCACGTTGCTTCTGTTGAGTCCCATAGATGTGGCTGTACTGAGATTTAAAGGTTCGCGTTGACGACGATTAAGGGGTTCTTCTTCTTCGTTTTGATCCCTATCTTGGGGGGAAGACTTTTCCCAGTTCATTTCTTCGTAGTCGGTTTCGTCTTCGTCTTCTGGTTGTTCGGAGATGCCGACAAAATCTTTGAGTTTGGTAAAAATGTTGTTCACAGTCTAAGTGTCCTTCAAAAGATTTTTTAGGTGGTCTTGGCTAGAGTCGGGGTTGTTTTAGTCACCCTTAACATTTTTGGCTCTCACTTGGTACAGGGGAACTGTTTTGTTAAGGGTTCCTCATTTTAGTCGTCTGGAGGCAGCGGTTAGTTCCCTCTTTTCAGTTATCGGTTATCAGTTATCAGGGGATAGTTTTCAAGGATTGAGCAAAAGTCAATTCCTCATTTCTAACCAGCAACTTCTAGACTAGACGCTGTAATTTTAAGATATATTATCACCGATTATTAAAATTTCTAGAGGTTTTTTCTGTAAATTTACGGCGATGGTTCAGTAAATGCGATCGCCGAAGATGCCAGTTCCCACCCGGATCAAAGTGGCTCCGGCCTTGATAGCCAGAGGATAATCGTTAGACATCCCCATGGATAGATGAGGCAGGCATAAACTAGAGCTATTCTCGATTATTTGGGCTAAATCTCTGGTTTTTTCAAAGGCGGCTAACTTTTCCCCGGCGGATAATCCCTGGGGCAGAATTGTCATCAAACCTTGAATTTTTAGCTGTTGACAGTTGACTAAATCGGGAATATCTGCTAGTAATTCGGCCTTGTCCCAACCGAACTTATCGGGATCGGGGACAACTTTCACCTGTAGCAAAACTTGGGGATTAATATCTAATTCCCCAGCTAGGCGATCGAGTCTTTGGGCTAATTTTAAACTATCGAGGGAATGGATTAAATCAAAAGATTCTAGGACTTTGCGGGCTTTATTTGCCTGTAGATGCCCGATAAAGTGCCAAGAAATATCTGGGAGGTCTTTTAGTTCTTGCTGCTTCGAGATTGCTTCCTGTAGCTTACTTTCAGCAAAATCTCTCACTCCTGCCCGGTAAGCTTGACGGATATAATCGCTCGATACCTGTTTACTGACGGCAATCAGGCGCGTGGAGGGGGGTAGGGTAAGACGGATTGACTCGATACGACTAGCGATCGTCATGAACTAGACTGAAAAGGTTTGTTGATAAGTTTGGTTGAGACTGTTAAATTCTTGCACATTACTGCGCCGTCGCAAATTCCGCAGCCGGTTTTCCACCAAAAGACGAGCATCGGAACGACTAATCGGATCGAACGAGACTTTTTTGGGTCCCACCGTCACCAGAAAAAAAAGACGTTGGGCATAAAGAGTGGTGAATAATTCCTGATGTTCTTCTAATAGACAGACTCTGTATAATAGACCGAAAGTGGGATGATTGAGATAGGTTTCGTTACTCATTCAAGCGAGCGCTAAAGGAAAAGGATTGAGCGAACTAGAAAGTTTTTCAACAACAAAATCAAGCGGATGGCTCGAAAACAAGTGTTTTTCGGGGGTTTCCCTAGCCTGATTTTACCAGAATCCTTCAATGACAACTAACGATGCCAGTCTATGTCATGATTTCCTGAGTTTTCACTTTTTCCCTGTTAACGTGGATACATCTCGGTGACAACTTGTCACCATCAGAAATTAGCTCGGCTGCAAAAATCAAAAATCCTCCGTTAGGTGAGAAGAATCCGAGACTCCGAGAATCGGAGACAGGAGGAGTAAAAAAACAAGAGATAACTTTCCTACCCATAAAAGCTAAGATTATGTCAAATTTATCTGGGTTTTTAGATATTTTGACCCGATAGCGGTGATCGGTGAACTGAAAACTCACATCTGATCACTGATAACTGATAACTGATCACTGAATCACTGATGAAATGCCCTAAGCTTGTATTAAGCCTTTTTTAACTTCAAATTCCTTTAACCTCAATCAATATGGATTTTTCTAGTCTTGTTGCCAGTCAGCTAAATGCCGGCGTTATCTGGCCCGAAGGAATTCTGATTATTACCCTGATGGTAATTTTAATCGGCGATTTAATCGTGGGACGGAGTGCCAGAAGTTGGCTGCCCTACGTTGCGATCGCTGGTCTGCTCGCTGCTGTGGTTGCTCTTTATTTTGCCTGGGACAATCCGAAACCAGTGGCCTTTTTAGGGGCTTTTGAGGGGGATAATCTCAGTATCGTCTTTAGGGCGATTATTGCCCTTTCTACCGCCTCCACAGTGCTGATGTCTATCCGTTATGTGGAACAAGCGGGAACCTCCCTAGCGGAATTCTTGGCCATTATGCTCACCGCAACCCTCGGGGGAATGTTCCTATCTGGCGCTAGTGAATTGGTGATGATCTTCATCTCCCTAGAAATGCTCAGTATTTCCTCCTATCTAATGACCGGTTACATGAAACGGGATCCTCGATCGAACGAGGCCGCTTTAAAATACCTGTTAATTGGAGCTTCTAGCTCGGCGATTTTCCTCTACGGTGTTTCCCTTCTCTACGGTTTATCCGGAGGTGAAACCAGTTTAAGTGCCATTGCCCAAAAATTAACTGATGTTAACGGTGGTCAGTCCCTGGCCTTAGCGATCGCATTAGTTTTTGTGATTGCCGGTATCGCCTTCAAAATTTCGGCGGTTCCCTTTCACCAATGGACTCCTGATGTGTACGAAGGTTCACCCACTCCCGTGGTGGCTTTCCTCTCGGTAGGTTCCAAAGCGGCCGGTTTTGCCCTAGCAATTCGCCTATTAGTGACGGTTTTCGGTCTAGTCAGCGAACAATGGCGGTTTATCTTTATCGCTCTAGCAATTTTGAGTATGATCCTCGGCAACGTGGTCGCCTTGGCCCAAACTAGCATGAAACGGATGTTAGCCTATTCCTCGATCGGTCAGGCGGGTTTTGTCATGATTGGTTTAACCGCCGGTACTGACGCGGGTTACTCTAGCATGATTTTCTATCTGTTAATTTACCTGTTCATGAACCTAGGGGCTTTTGCCTGTGTGATTCTCTTTGCTCTCAGAACTGGAACCGATCAGATCGCTGAGTATTCGGGACTCTACCAGAAAGATCCGCTCCTAACCCTCTGTTTAAGCATCTGTCTGCTCTCTTTGGGGGGAATTCCGCCTCTAGCGGGCTTCTTTGGTAAGATTTATCTATTCTGGGCCGGTTGGCAAGCGGGACTTTATGCCCTCGTCCTCGTTGGTTTAGTCACCAGTGTGGCCTCGATTTACTACTATATCCGTGTGGTCAAAATGATGGTAGTTAAGGAACCCCAAGAGATGTCCGATGCGGTGAAAAATTACCCCGTTATCAATTGGACTCTTGCCGGGATGCGTCCCCTACAGGTGGGTATTGTCCTCTCCCTAGTGGCGACTTCCCTGGCCGGTATCCTCTCCAATCCTCTCTTTACCCTAGCGACGGATTCCGTCACCACTACCCCCATCCTACAATCGGCGGCCTTGGCGACCCACATTTCCCGGGCGAATTGAGAATCTCTGTTGATTTATCGGCGTTGTCAGATCAGAATAACAACGCCTATTGTAGGGCTAATTCATGAATTAGCCCTACACCTAATCCGTTTTTAATAGTGTGATTAACTCTCAATTTGTTCTAAAATAGAGGCTAAAATATCTGGAGTTAATCCGTTAGCTTCTGTTTCATCACTAGCTTGATCCATAATTGTTGATAATCTCGCCGCTGCTTTTTGACGATATTTTTCTAATTCTAATTGAATAGTTTCAGTTAATTTGTTTTCTATGTTCCCTCGGTCATTGGGTTTAATTTTAGCGTAATATCTAGCAATTTCTAAAGGAACTTGAATAGTGATTTCTGTCTTGCTATTCATGGTAATTGATTGTTCTTTTTACTTTTAACAGACCTCTATTGTAGCACAAAATTACCATACTCATTGAATTTGACTCTATTGATGTAAAAGTTGCCATTGGATCAAAAAAATCAATAAATAGGGCTTGCTGAAAAAGTACGGGCGAAGCATTCGGATAGAAAATCTACGGTTTCACCGATAGGTTATTGCCCGAATGCTTCGCCCCTACAGGACGCGGACCGATGAAGACGCAAGGTTTTGAACCACGATTCTCTCAAAATCTTGAACCTGTGAGAGCAAAACAGGACAATAAAACCCTTACCTCGTCTATATTTTACATTAGACATCTCCAAAAATTTGTAAGTCAGTCACAGCAAGGAAGACAGGCAGATTAGACCAAGAGTCAAAATTAGCTCTAAAAACCGATTAATCAGGGTTTTAAGAGACAAAATCGAATTTTGACGGAAAACTATGGCTAA
>NZ_JADBUP010000025.1:0-2543 GCF_020245605.1 Microcystis sp. M061S2
TCCGATTCGAGCGGCGATGGCAACATCGATTGAGACGAGCCAATTCACATCGGCCAAGCTTCGATTCGAAGCCGCAAAGCGACAGACGCCCCATCCAAGCACTGGACCAGATTGCTTCTTGGCACCGATCATGTTGGATTCGACGAAAGGGAGCGAAGGCCCCAAGCCGAGCCGATACAAGAAGCGTTGTAGCGACAAAGGGGTGTTGCCATTGTCGAACCTCGACTACTTGCAGTTGCTGGATTTGACCGCTCGCATGCAAAGATCCGACAAACGAGGCTATACGCCACGCGATTTGCCACCGCTATTAGAGCGGTTGGGAATCGATACCGAGCGGTGGCGACTGTTGACGAAGGATTTCGGTCGCATGTTCAGCCAGGTAGCGCAACGCTGTGAAGCATTTTTGTCAGTAAAAACTGGGGTTTCAGTGGTTTAGAGGATATGAAAGAAAGGCCAGATTCCCCCGATCACTAACTGAAACATATCAGTCAGAAAGGAATCTGGCCATGACTTCCAAGCAGCGTGCAAAGCAACAATCAGCAATTCGTAAGCGTAACAAAATACGTAAAGGAGTGCAGAAGCGCAAACTTCTTCTGAATCTCTTTGACGCCCTCATCGCCTCTGGTCCCATTTTCTCAAAGTCGCAGTTTCACGGCAATATCAAGTGGGAGCCTGAGCAACTCGCAACCCAAGCTCTCATTTGGTCTTGGCAGGATACCAAGAATGTCACTGATGCTTTTGAGAAGACCCTTGAAGCTTGTGAAAAGCTGGGATTGAAGAACGTCAGCAAAACCTACACCGGCTTCATGGATGCATTGTCACGATATCGAAAGACGATACGAGACGGCTTGCGAAATCGGCTTCAGGACTTAGCCGAACAAATCGGTGGAGGGTTCTTTCGCAATAAAAAGTGGATGTTGATGGGATTTGATGGTTCGCGCGCAACCGCTCCACGCTCGAAGGCAAACGAAAAAGTATTCTGCACAGCGAAGTACGGCTTAGGGAAGAAAGCGAGATACAACGCGAACAAAAGAAAACGCGAGAATCGCAATCGCAAAGCACAATTGGTCACGCAACACGAGCCTCAAGTTTGGATCACCATGATGTGGCATATGGGTTTGCGATTACCCTGGACTTGGCGATTGGGACCATCCAACTCCAGTGAGCGAGGGCATGTACAAGAAATTCTCGCCGAGGAAGAATTCCCAGCAAATACGTTGTTTTGCGGTGATGCTGGATTCACTGGCTATCCACTGTGGAACGCGATACTCGAAACAGGAGGCCACTTCTTGGTGCGCGTAGGAGGGAACGTGAAACTGCTTAGCGAACATGTCGATTTCAAACAGATTCCAGGGGGAATCGTTCTGTGTTGGCCCAAGGACTGCATGGAATCAGGAAAACCGCCACTTCGCCTTCGATTAGTCCGTGTGCAGATTGGTAAGACTGAGATGTGGATGTTGACAAGTGTCATTGGTGAGCGAGACCTCTCCCAGAAGGATATCGTCCAGTACTACAAAATGAGATGGCTCATCGAAGTCGAGTTCAGAGGACTCAAGCAAACTATCGATAAACACAAGCTACGGTGCCGGAACTCCGAACGTTTATTGGCCGAGCTAGACTGGTCACTGATGGCGATGGCCTTCGCGGAGCTAATTGCCATGCGTTCCCAAATACCCGCAGTAGCCAAAAACAAGTCGGCGTATACACCAAAAGATCGCAGCCTTGCAAACACACTACGAGTCCTAAGAAAATTCATAAGGACATTAGATGAAGTCGTAGCTCTAACTTCATTGGACGATGCACTGAAAAATGCCCTCGTGCAAAATTACAAGAACTCAACCAATAAGCGAGCTCGTTACCGACCGAGAAACGCACATATAAAGCCACTCGGCAATCCGATCGTAACCAAGATGACATCGATACATCGACGTAAACTCAAGGAAATCGAGCTTGCAGCTGCTGCGTGAAAATGCTTCACAGCGTTGCCACTTTCGGGTAGCCCGTTTCAGGAATCTTTTTTGCATCGGATGTGCGGCATGGTCAATGCGTTTGTTACCCAAACTTACAAACACTTTCAATTTGTCGAGGACCCACGGGTCAATCGCGGTGCGAACTATCCCTTGATGGAACTGATATTCGTGACGCTTTGTGCTGTAATTTGCGATGCCGACAGTTGGACCGATGTCGAACGCTATGGCAAAGCAAAGCAGGACTGGTTGCGTAAGTTCTTTCCGTTTGCCTCTGGTATACCGTCTCACGACACGCTTGGGCGAGTCTTTGCAAAGCTCGATTCAGTTGCATTCTTTTCGGCATTACAAAGTCTCGCTGCGGACCTTGGTAAAGCGATCAAAAACCAAACCGTCGCCATCGATGGTAAAACCGTAAGGGGCTCCTTTGATACTTCTGTCAATCAAGCGCCTTTGCACATGGTTACTGCATGGGCCTGTGGGCTTCGACTTTGTATTGGGGCTAAGGCTGTAGATGACAAGTCCAATGAGATCCCTGCTGTTCAAGCACTGATCGAACAATTGAATTTGCAAGGA
>NZ_JADBUP010000026.1:0-3368 GCF_020245605.1 Microcystis sp. M061S2
GAAGCGTTTGTCGGAGGCAATATGTTTGTTTACTTTAGCCCCAATCAAGTGCGTAACGAGGATTATCGCGGGCCCGATGTATTTGTCGTTGTGGACGTGCCTCGAAAAGAAAGGAAAAGCTGGGTCGTCTGGGAAGAAGAAAAAGCTCCTGATGTGGTGATTGAGTTGCTCTCTGAGAGTACAGCCAAAAAAGATAAAGAAGAGAAAAAGCTCATCTATCAGAATCGTTTGCGGGTGACAGAATACTTTTGGTATGATCCCTTTGAGCCAGAAGATTTAGCGGGACATCGCTTAGAAGGGGGCGTTTATAAATCTTTAACTCCAGATGCTCAAGGCAGGTTCAGCAGCAAAATATTAGGGCTGGTGTTAGTGCGGTGGCAGGGAATTTATGGGGATGAACAAGAGCCGATTACTTGGCTACGTTGGGCAACAGCAGAGGGGCAATTGCTCCCCACCATAGAGGAGTTGGCCGAGCAGGAAAAGCAACGGGCTGAACAGGAAAAACTGAAGGCCGAGCAAGAAAAGCAACGGGCAGAGCGCTTGGCGGCACAATTGCGATCGCTGGGAGTTGAAGTTGATGATAGTGTATGAGATAATTGCAGGCATTGTCCACCTAGATGTCTATTTTATAATTAATTTAATGCACCTACTTAGTTGCGGGCAGTTTATGAGAGCTTATTAAATATTAGGAAGGACTGTTTACGACAATGACACCATCTACAATTAATTTGTTCAAAAAATCAACGACAATCACCTGGGAAAAACTGCCCGATGATTTTATTCTACCTGACGAACCTGTGGACAACAACTTGCAACCCCTATTAGCAGCAGCTTTACGCGAATCCCTAGAATTAGCAGGACTAATTCTGGAATCGATGCTAATTGCTTCTAATTTTGGCTTATGTGCTACCGTTAAAACTCAAACAGTTGTCAAAGCACCTGATTGGGTTTATATTGCCTCAGTAAAACCGATTCCTGGCGGAAAAATTCGGTGCAGTTATACTCCCCATCTTGAAGGAGAAATTCCTACCATCGTCCTAGAGTTTATCTCGGAAACCGAAGGGGGTGAGTATTCCATCAACCCTCACTATCCCTATGGAAAATGGTATTTTTATGAGCAAATCTTACAAGTACCTGTCTATGGAATATTTCAGCCAAAAACTGGAGAATTAGATGTTTATTGTTTAGTGGCAGGAAAGTATGAGCAGCAGTTGCCAGATGAGAATAATCGTTACTGGATAAAAGAACTTAACTTGTTTATCGGTATCTGGCAAGGAACCAAAGCTGAATTTACTACTAATTGGTTGCGCTGGTGGGATAAGTCGGGAAATTTGCTATTATGGGGCAGTGAGTTAGTAGAGCAAGAAAGGCAACGAACCGAGCAGGAAAAGCAACGGGCTGAACAGGAAAAACTAAGAGCCGAGCGCTTGGCGGCACAATTGAGAGCGCTAGGAGTTGAAGTTGATGATAGTGTATGAACTAATTGCAGGTATTGTCCACCTACAGGTCTATTTGATAATTAATTTAATGCACCTACTTAGTCGTGGGCAGTTTATGAGAGCTTATTAAATATTAGGAAGGACTGTTTACGACAATGACACCATCTGCTATTGATTTACCCCCGAAATCAACGATAATCACCTGGGAAAAACTGCCAGATGATTTTATTCTACCTGACGAACCTGTGGACAACAACCTGCAACCCCTATTAGCAGCCGCTTTATAAGAGAGTAAATTTTCAGTACACTAACGAGTGAATGATTAATATGGAACGTACTACGAAAATAAAGCTTATCAGCACAATTATAGTTATAGGCTTTGCTATTGCTGTTTTTTATCACTACAGTATGGGAGCTTATTTAGGCCATCGATTTCCTGTTAATAGTTTTTTATTGACACCTAACGATAAGTTTAATGACTTTTAGAACATGGTTAAATTTATCAAAGAACTTAATCCCTACAGAAGTGATGTTTATATTTTTGGTATATATTATCCATTGGGAGAGTTATTTTTCTTCCCGTTTACTCTATTTAAGAGCAGAGATTTAGCACTATTAGTATTTTTGAGTATTTTTTTAGTCTGCTGGCTATTTTTCATAATCAAGAACTTTTCTCAGACTAATAGATTAGACAATTTTCGTGATATTTTTGTAATTTCCTTCATGAGCTATCCTTTTCTATTTACTATAGATAGAGCTAATGCAGAATTATATACGTTCTTGTTTTTATGTGGTTTTGCTTACTTTTATAATAGCTTAAATCACTATAAATCGCTTTTTGCCTTAATTTGTCTATCCCTAGCAATTGCGATGAAACCATTTCCAGCAATTTTTCTAGTCCTATTGGCAAGCGAAAAAAAGTGGAAAAATATCCTATATGTAATTATATTTGCCGCATTAATAACTATTTTTTCTCTGCTGTGTTTTCAGGGAAGTATTTTAGAAAATATTCAAGGATTGAGAAGAAATCAAGCAATGTTTGTGAAATATTATGTGATCGGATCGGAAGGTTGGCCTTATGGGGTCAGTTTGTTCGGGTTGATCAAGGTTATTACCGCTTTTGTCTTAAAGATTTCTGAAGATATTGGTATCATCCCACCATCAGATCTAGGGCAAACATTTTTTGATTGGGTTTCACTACTTTTGAGACCCTATTCTGTACTATCGTTAATAATAGTAGAATTGGTAAGTTTATACATTCTGACTAAGGAGAAACTTTTCTGGAAAAAACTAGCTCTTTTAGTTTTTGTGATGAATGTTATCCCGCCCACATCAGGAGATTATCGACTTCTCAATCTTTTTATTCCTTTGGCTTTTTTTATTAATGAACCAAAGTCAAGTAAGTTTGATTTAGCCTATCTGCTCCTGTTTGGTCTTTTGCTCATTCCCAAAAATTACTTTATTATTCCAGCCATGACCGATATGGGACTTAGTATATAGCGGTAAGCGCTTGAGTGAGATACAAACCAAGCTTTGCCTAGCATGGTTTATAGCTCGTGACACTGTACCTCATACGACTGCACACCGCTATAGGAGTTATTATTAATCCATCGTTAATGTTAATATTTGGGTTTTTGATTATTAAGGAAGGATTAAGTAAGACAACAAGAGATATACCCAAACAAAGCCTTGATAGGTCAGTTCGAGAATAAGTTTAACCTCATTGCCCAATTGTGAAAGACAATAGATAAAATATGACTAATCCTGACAATCGTGATCGCAATTGTATTGACATTGACAATGGTTTATGATAAGAAAGTGGCATCAGTTGTTCACCCCAACTAATCCAATGGCTCAAGAAACCCTCCTAATTGCAGCTAACCCACAAGGGATCAAGCTACCACCAACCCAAGATGAACTACCTTCTGA
>NZ_JADBUP010000027.1:0-6123 GCF_020245605.1 Microcystis sp. M061S2
CTTGGATAAAGCTGCTGCGACTTGGCAATCATGTCTCGCAGTTCTGGCATCGTACGACGCAGGATCAGCGCACGGTGATTCTTGTTGTCACAGTAGCGAAGCGGATCGGCCAGCATGGCGTAGGACTTCCCACCACCACGAGCACCCCCGTAAAATACTTCCTTCTCCGTAGCCGCCAAGAACTGTGTCTGTGGGCCGGGGTTAGGACGAAAGATGATATCTTCTTCCTTGACCGTATCCCGCAGTTCAATTGGCAGCTTTGAGATAATGTCGTCTGTAACGACACCGATTTTATTGTCAACAACACCACGCTGAGCAAGGATGGTATCAAGTTCAGCCGTTGACTTGGCAGCTAGTTTGCGGGCGTTACGAATGTTAGCCCGTAGCTTAGCCTGTTTTTCTTTTAACTGTGTTTTGGCCTTTTCCTCATGCGCGACTTTTTTACGCACACTTGGTTTCGGCGTCGGTAGAGGCGGTTTCTGGTTTGACACGGTATCGCTTTAAGTCTTTGGCGAATGTTCGTCGGAGGATGAACAGCAAGCCGTTGTAGTGGACCGGGCGATGGGACTCAGAAAACATCGAATTTAGCCATTCAGCCAGCTTGCGATGCGAGTAATCGCCCGATTTCCAGTATTTATAAGCATCATAAAGCTTCTCTAGCACGTCATCACGAGGTATGAGAAGCTTCTGATCGTACTTTGACACCTCCCAACCATAGGGAATATACTTCCCTTTCTTGGTTCGTGTCGTCCATTTTAGTCGTAATACAGCCATTAATCCTTGTCTTTCGCAGGAAGAACGAACAGTCCACCTGTGCTTTTGACCTCAATTTTGTCTGTTGGCTTCACATCCGCACGGTCTAGGACGCTATTTAGGTACTTTAGCGCCGTCTCACGCCCCGGGTCAGCAGGTTTACGCATACCTAGGATAAGATTATGGGCGGCTTCTACGCTGTGAGCAGCGATTTTAGCCCGTGCAGCCTCGACAATCTCGTCTTTTAGATCGGCTAGGATGGTTGTAACGTCTGCTTTTGAGTAGCCAGCCATTTCAGCAGCCAGTTTGGGGTCGCCGTTAAGCTCCTCATCAAGCAAAAGCTGGATAAATGTCTTCTGCTGCTTCGTTAGTTCCGGTTTCATTAGCATGACCATGCTTTTAGCGATTTATTAACCCTTGAATTTGGGTCATTTGCGGTTTTTTCAGATGTGAGCTTCTTCTTTAACCCTGTCATTCTGGCACAGAATGATTTTCGACGCCCTGCATCCTTCTTGGTCTTGGGATTTGGGGCAGGGGCCTTAAGATTACCGCCAGTGGCCTTGTTGTAGCTGGCCCTGCCCTTGGCGTTCAGCCCACCTTTTTCGGACTGGCCTTCTTTACGCTGCCATGTCGGCGTCTTAGCCATCAGTTTTCTGCCTTTTTGATAGCTTCATTAAGGGCATCCTCAAAGTTGCCCGCATAATAAGTCTTACCTACGTGCTTTAGACTAGGCTTTGGGTCGATCCAGATGCTTCCACCTGTTTCTACCCATCTATTACAGAACGTAAAATCCTCGCCCCACATCACGTTACCCCGTTGTTCAGTGTCGAACAGGCGGTAGTAGTGCTGGTCGGCGTCATTTTCATTGTCGTCAGTCAGTTTTAGCTCAGGGTGAGCTTCAAAAAGCTTCTCAATGACGCTGCGTTTCAGCAACATGAACCCTGTGGCGATGTGCTTTGCTTCTACAAGACCTGTATTTTGGCACTGATTGACTGGAAATTTGATGTTTGTCGTGAATCGGGAGTAGTGTTGATGCCGATTTCGGTACATGACACCGGAAAAATCTTTGTCAAAGGCCAGTAGGCGTAGGATTGCCTCTGGTTCCCATCCGATATCAGAGTCGATGAACATCAAATAGTCGTTATCACTGTCCATAAAGTAACTAACGAGCTTGTTTCGGCTTCGCATAATGAGACTGTCGCCAACATTAAATAAAGGCGTCAGAATAATTCCGTATTGCAGCATAGTTTGCACAGTCTTTAGGAGACTGGTAACGTACTCAACAGTGAATTTATCCATTACAGGGGTGCAAAGCATAACCTTCACACCCCGCAGGTCTTTCTGAATTGTCTTTTGCATTAGTCTTTTGGGTTGCGCTTACGTGCCGTTTTTGTTCGTGGGTAGGATCGGTTCACGGACTTGGGCACTGCTTCAAGATTTGATGGGCGATTATCCAGAGGATTGCCATTTTTATGTCCGATGTCGGCGCTTGATCCTTTGGTGACAACACCAGCTTTTAAGGCTGCCCGACGTGCCTTGTTACGGCTTGAACGTCTGGCAATTTGTTCTGGTGATCCTTGGTAGTTTTTGTATTCGCTTTTGTAGTTTCTAGCCATTATGCAGGTTCCTGAGGCCAGACAGGATTTAGCGGATCGGCTGTTTGTTCTGGTAGATCGCGCAGGGCCTGTCGATAAACTGCCCAAGGGGCTGTATCCCACGGAGCATCCGGAAGAACGCGAAAATCCGACGCTATAAGGCGTTTGTCTCGCTCGGAACGAAGAGATGCCAGAGCTAGATTACGAGCATTTGCAATCTCAGTTTCCGTCATAGACCGTACAATCCATTCACCTTCCCACTCTACGACTTTTGTAGTCGCCGCTGCAGGCCGTGGCCCTGTAGGAACAAATCCCAAAGCAGCCAATTGCTCGACAGTTAGGCTAACTAGATCAGTACGAGTAAGGCGATTGGGCAGTCGGTGCCGGTCAGGCAAAGGTGCGGGGACGCCCCCATTGTAGCTGTAGAGTGTCATTCGTCACCTTAGAAAGTAAATGTACGCATCGTCAGATTGGCCCAACCAGTCGTGACGCCAGTTGCGCTATAAAGCGTCTCTTGCTCGCCCGAAAATGCACCAGTGTTAGAGCCTAACACTTGAAACGAAGAAGGCGTGCGGTTGGTAGTCCCTCCGGCAAAGCGCGGTGTGTACTCAATTGCTGTGGGACGGATAGCGTTACCTGACCCAAGGTCAAGCTGAATCCAAATTGGCGGTGTTGGATTGCCTGAGTGCCAACGTGATGAGCCGCCGCCTTCTGCATCGCCGTTCGTTGAAAATGCATAGAAGGCTTCGTATCCAGCCGACAGAACGCTGTTTGTACTGGCCACAAGCGGAGACGGGGCACTGTTGCTTGTCATGTTGACTGTTGGATAGGCTGTAGCCCCAACCAGATAAGCAAGCCGTTCAAGCTCGACATAGCCGTCGCCGTTAAGCGCCGTCATGTTAAGACGCAGATAGCGATATGGAACAATTGGCCAAATGCTGTCCCGGCGCGCAAGGTATTGCTCTCTGTCGCGCCACAGACCCGGCGCTGAGCCCGTGGAGGGCACGCGCCTAAATCCTGTGTATCCGCCGTTCATTAGGTAATCGTCAGATGTTCGACACGATATGTCAGATCATTGTCGGCAGATGCTGTCAGCGTGAGTGCATCACCGTTTGCCAGAAAGAATGGCCCATCAAAACGGAGCACTGAATCAGCAGGTACGGGCACTGTGTGAGCAATTGTAGTAGCAGCAGTAGCACCTGACGGATCAATTGCAATTGTTACGTCTGCCGTGTTTGTCCCGTCAACGTTAGCAACCCGGATGCACACAACTGACACGTTGCCGCTTGCTGTTAGTGCAGTAACGCCACCTGTTGTAATTGCCCCTTGGGCATAACCCATTGTCTCAGCCATATTAATTCCCTAGTGCGATACGGCGCAAATAGCTGTCGCCTGATCCAGATGCAGGGACTGCCCATGTCTGGTCGCCCCGTAGAAATGTCGTGTTGTTTGCTGTGCCCGATCCAAGACGGGCAGTTGCCAGTGTGCCAGACACAATGTTTGCGGCACCGTGCGTGTGTGAGGTAAGAGCAGCGCCGATTGTTGCAGGATCGGCTAGATCAGCGATTTCCTGTAGCGTTGTCTTTCGTGTAGCACCGGCCTTATCGACTGGTGCTACTTCTGTTCCGTCAAGCGTACCAGCCGACGTGAGAGCAGTAATTGTAGTTGTTGCCATTAGGTTACGATAAACTCCTCACCGGCCAGTGTGACAACAGTGTTGCCATCCAAAGTAACAAGGTAGGTATTGGGATCAACGCCGCCGCCGGTGCCGCCCCATACTTTCTGCCAAACTCCATCCACTTTTACGTATGCGCCTTCCGGAATAACCCAAGCACCGTTGTACTTAATGTACGATACTACGTCCGTAGTCCAAGTAGACACACCTTTAATGTGTAACTGGCGCACGCCGTCTACAATTTGAAAAGGTCTAAATAAAAGTAGAAGGCTCATTATTTTTACTCGTTAAGTATGTTTCAATAGCAACTAGAGTTGCCTCAATAACATTGCCATTAACAAAATTACCCCAATGCGCGCAGGGCCGATAGCGTTGCAGTCGTGTCCGCGATTTCTACGTCCAGTGCAGCGATGCGGATGACGTCCCCGGCTCGATCCGCGTCGGCGCGGGCGGTGTTGAGAAGCGCCAGTCGGTTTTCCGTCAGTTTGATAAGGTCCGCGATTTTCATGGCTGCCTCACTTAGACCAACGGGATCAGTTCTTGGCTGATCGTCGAAAGGTGGGACTGAAGCAGCACGACGTCGTAAGTGTCCGTTCCGTCGATGGCCGCATAGGCCGCCATGCGCCCGCCCTGCGCTGCGGTGCCGGCCTGGATGAAGTCGGTCGGAACGTAAGGCGAGAATACCCGGTTCTTCGCGTCGAAGCGGTAAATCTGGTTCACCGCGCTCGCCACGTAGACGTTGACGTAGGTGTATCGGCCTTCTTGCCCGAATGGGGAGTAGCACCCGGTCGTGCCGGTGCCGAAGGAGTTTACGTTACCGTCGTAGGTGATCGCGCCGGTCCATGTGCCCGTGATGCTGCCCGCGATGTCGAGCAAATCCAGCGTCACCGCGCCGCCACGGAAGAAATAGTTAAAGCTATGGCGAGCGTTTCGAGCCGGGTCGGGCTGAATGCCGAAGGAGGGCGCCCATAGGTTCCCGACGGCGTTGTTCGCCGGCCCGGCGCCGAAGTAGGTCGTGGACCAAGCGTCAGCGGCGATGCTGTTGGTGCCGTTGTTGATGGTCGCGTCGGTGTAGTTGTAGGTGTACGTCGTTGTGTTGCCCGTGGTCCGCAGAACCAAGAGGTTCGGCTGCTCGATCACGAAGCGCGCGGACGCGCTGGGCTGCGTCGTCCAGGCCGTCCCCAGCGTGTAGACCGCGCTCGGGCCGGCCGTGTGACTCGCGATGATGCGGCGCTGCCCGACCGAGCCCGGCGTCGTCGGGTCCGCGACGATGCGGACCTGAAAGTTCCGGTACTCGTTCGCTAGCACCACGGCGTCGCCGCCGGTCGCCTGTCCGGTGATGGTGGACGCCGCCGATGCCGTCGCGAGAAGCGCGACTAGATCCGTGTCGTAAGTGGTGGCGCCCTTGACCATCCCTTCGCCCGGATTGTGGTCGAAGGGAACATAAAGCTCATCCATAACAAGGATGGCGCTGTCCGTGCCGACGGTGGCCGGGAGGTTAGTGATTGAGCGGTTCGCGAACGTGTTGCTCGCCGGCTCAAACGATCGAAATGCCCCCGCCGCCAAAGTGCCAGCGCCAAGCATGAACAGCCGGCCGCAGAGAAGCTCGTAGCGCGCGCCAGTGGCCGGTGTGAAAGTCAGCGCGGTTTCGAGCCGAATGGTCGGCGTCGTGCTGGCCGTGTTCCCGACGATCCACCGCTCTTCGGTCTTTCCGGCAACGGTGTCAATGATGCGGAGCTTGAAACCAAACTCCCCGCTGCCGCCCCGGTTCGCGAGCATGTTCACGCCGACCGCCGTGGGCAGCGCAGTCGTCAGTGTAACGCTCGTCGTCGTCGCGCCCGCCGCGATGGTTCCGACCGCGCCAAAGGAAGGCACGAATGCACTGGTGGACCCGGCGCCGAACGTGCCGCCCGTTAGCGGTGCAGTGCTCACGACCTGCCACGCTTTTGTCACGATGTTGTATCGGTTGAGGAGGGCGTTTGAATGTAGCGTATAGACGAAGGGGTTGCGCGAGGTGTCATTGCGCATGTCGGCGGCCATAGACATCGCTGCCGCGTGGGCATTGGGAGAAGGCGCGACCTGCGCCCACAGCAGCCGGTC
>NZ_JADBUP010000028.1:0-31230 GCF_020245605.1 Microcystis sp. M061S2
CAGAAAGCCCAATAGTGGAAGAAACTCCTGTTATTGAGCCAGAAAGCCCAATAGTGGAAGAAACTCCTGTTATTGAGCCAGAAAGCCCAATAGTGGAAGAAACTCCTGTTATTGAGCCAGAAAGCCCAATAGTGGAAGAAAAACCAGTGGAGACAGAAACAATCGAAAAGGTCGAGGAAACCCCTGAAGCGATCGAATCTCCCCTAACCACCATACCAGAGACAAAGAAGATTAACGAACCGGCCTCTAGTATTTAGCCTCCGGTAGAAGTGGAACCTATTCCCGAACCCCAGAACAATAGCGAGCAAAAAATCACCATTTTCGATCGCATTCAACAAACCTTAAATCGTTTCCAGTTACTCTCTCCCCCAGCAGCAAAAGATATCGAACTACCCATCCTCGATCCTGAATTATTCACCAATATTGATCGATCTTAAAACCCAGCTTAATCCAGTTTTTAGGGGATAGGGTAATGGGGGAATAGGGTAATGGGGAAGTGGGGGGGTGGGAATTATGAATTATGAATTAGGATGTGGGGAGGTAGGGGAATGGGGGAATTTCAACTAAAACTCTAAAACCCTAACACACTAAAAACCCAACCCCCAACCCCCAACACATCGAGCGAGAAATTATTAAACAAATATTTCGCAATATAGACAAAATCAGGAACTAAGTTATAATCTAAAACGTCTATAGAGAATTTACTAACTTTTTGCTTGAGGTAATTGTGTTTAACAAAATTTCCCTTGTCGCTGGTTTTGCCGGTTTAGTTGCCCTAACTACCGTTGGTGCTGTACCCGTACAAGCAGAACCGCAAAATAACGAAATCCTGATCAGTCAACTGCGCGGCCATGACACCTACAGAGGTGAGCCGCAACTCAACCCCGGTGACTATATACTCGGTCGCGTCCGGGGAACCGTGGGTGGCATTATGTCCATCCAATTGATCAGACTTGTAACAGTGGATGGCAAAGAAATTTTCAACGGCGACTTTGCTGACGGAACCACCGCTCGTATTACTGGGGATGGCACTGGTGGCGACGATGTACTATTGCAAGTGGTAGATGGCAAGTTAATTTATGTGGGTAAAGCTCATCCCTATTGGGTTTCCCGCTTGAAACTAAAATCAGAAATCGCCGTCAGTACCACTCGCTCGCAACTTTTAAGAGAAATCAACGAAAAACAACCCGCTTGGGGACTTCCCGCTTTACCCCCGGAAACCAGAACTTTTACTGAAGTTGCTCCCCAACCTGCTCCCGAGCCTAGTGTATCTCCTATCCGCGGACTTTGGTAGTGGGAAGACATCAGCAGAAAATCTCTTGTCTTTAGACTAAGAAGGGTGAAAACTTTCCTGACAATCTAACCAATTTGGACTAAATAAATCCCTCTTTTTCAGATAAAAGGGGGATTATTATTGCTCTCTTAGGTTTGGTGGGTAAAATGTATTCTAAGATACAGTCCTGCTGGCGAGGGAGTGGAAGGAACCACTCCAGACACAGAGGACACAAAGATTGATCGCTTCTATAGTAAGTTAAACTGATCACACAAAGAATAAGAGAGCCATGACCGAATCCAGATAGGGAAATTTCCCGATATTCACTCCAGTTCAAAAGACTGATTATTAAATTTCAAAGTCCGACAATTCTCCGTCACCGTCCGCACCACATCATCGGGCGCACCATCGGGAATTTCGGCTTCAATCTCCAGTGTTACCTTAACCCTGGCCCCACTGAGTCGGGTGAGATGCTGGATTACCTCGTTAGCGATCGCTGGAGCGTCTCGATTGATCCGCAGGGGATCGATCTCAACACTGCCGTAAAACCTCCGCAGAACCAGCTTTTTCTCAACCAGATCACCGGGAGTCTCTGTCACAGTTAATCCAACACCAGAGGGTAAAGATGGCGGCCGATCGGGGTCACTAGAGATAACGGAATCAGTCTCGGCAGTGGTCGGGGGGTTAGCTGGTTTCTCGGCCTCTAGCTGCCCCATAGCTACATCAGGCTTAACCAGAAGGCTGTGACTGCTGATACTCGGATTGATACCACGAAGAATTACAAGACCAGTATATCTTTGCTTCGCCTCGTCCCAGCCCTCTGCATAACCGAAGTTTTCCTCTACGAGCGTAGAACGAACCCCCTCCCGCACAGTTTGAAGTAGAACATCCGGGTTCTTGAGACGGGGCAAGTAAAGATACTGCGCTAGGTACTCCCACAGACGTTTCAGATCGATGTGGTTAGTTGAACGCCACAGGTATTTGTCGAGGGCCTCCATCCGCAGGTTGTCACCAGAGTAATGGGCAATCAGTTGCTCCTCATGAACCAGTTTGCGGCTGGCTCGATCGATAGGGGAATCATCCCCCTGAAGAGGGGTTTCAGTCCAGTGGATGCCTTTCTGGGGGTCGGGTTGCTCTGGAACCAGCAGCCACTTATAGGTTTGGTTGAGGATCAGGCTTACCTCCTTGTCGGTTTGGTCGCGCTTGCTGGTGGCCTGTTTGCTCTGAGAAACATCGAGATTGAGGGTTTCCTTATCCCCCACAATCGAATTCCAGGCAAGATATCCGGCAACGTTCTTTTCTAAGTTTTCCAGGTTCGACTTGTCAGGGGCAACAAATACAAGCGTATTCTTGTAATAGCGGGGGCTACCCCCTCTCTGATTGAGAATTTCTGTTACTAAACGCCGAGCGGGGCTATCCTCGTCGGATTTGCTGTGGGGTTGCCCAGGACCGAGAACTACAAGCCGCACCCCCAGATGAGGATCATCGGGAATATCAGCAGTAGATTCTGGGGCAATATGAATCGCTCCAAACTCGCCCCGCTGCTGGTCGGCCTTCAAGCGCCGGACGATTTCTTCTGTCACTTTATACCGCTCCTCAAAGAGCAGGTTTGCCCGATCTTGGGCTGTGCGGGTGACGTTCGGCTGGTTAGAAATCCAATAACGGTTGCCATCGATATAGAGGTAGGTGGCTCGATCCGTTAGTCGCCGGAGGGCATCCCCAAAGATGGCTACAGTCTCCCCCGGCTGCACGCAACCCAGTTTTATCCTCTTATCTTCTAGACCTCGGTTAGCGGCCCGAATCGTGGGGGCCGAGCCAAGGTAAATAGTGCGCGTAACCCGACGGCAAGCAGAATAGCGTCCCAGGTTGGAATTTTGGCGATCAATGTCGAGGGGCAGAGAATTGGGGCCATCCACATCCTTTTCGATGATCGGAACCCAATTATCATCTAAGTAGCGGGTTAACTCCGACTGAACCTGAGCATCATCCATCGGGATGTGGGACGGCATGATCAACAAGCTCTTGTCCTCTCGCTCCCAAAGGGAATGGATGACCTTGGCCATGAGTCGCAAAACACCCCTGGTGCGCTGGAATTTATCGAGGGTTGACCAGTCGGAGTAGAGGCGATCAAAAAATTCTGGGTGAATGGGATAGGCTTCCCGCAGGCGGCGCCTGTAGTCAGCCTCCAGGCATTCGCTAGGAAACTCCTGGCCCTGGGTGCGATACATCTCCGAGAAAGCTTTGATAACCGCATCCCGTGCGACAAATAGTTGCGGGTCAGTAGTGGTTTGAAAGAGACGGCGGCGGACGATCTCGAAACTCTCCTCGGCACTAGCGGGTCGCCAGGGGGATTGGATGCGCCCGATCGCATTTTTAAGGCGGTCTAGGGCCTCTGTGCCCCGTTCTCCTCCGGTTTCAACATCTGTAGCCCGTACTTCTCCGGTTTTTTCGTCAACGGTTTCCGAAGCGGGGATACTCACAGCCAAAAGCGTCTGCTGGGCATTTTTTGCCGACTCGCTCAGGGTTTGGGCAAAAGTAAACTGGGTGTCAAAACTACCGCCGGCAATATCGTTCTTGTCGTGCAATTGCCTGGCATAGGCAACCCATTCGTCGATCAAGATCAAACAGGGTGAAAAACGATTAAACAATATTTTGAGTGCGTCCCCCGGATTAGTGGAAGTTTCATCGGCGTTGCGAACCAGAGCGTAGCCCTCAGCGCCGCCGAGTTGCCAAGCTATTTCTCCCCACAGGGTCTTGATTTCTGGGCGATTTTGCTTGTTGTGTTCCGGTTTATAGGGGGGGATGCCACTAGGCTGGACTTTAGTGCCGACCAGAACAGCAATGTTGACATTTTCGGGGGGTTTTTTAATGTTCAGAGCTTGGAATATCGACTCCATACCGGGAAGATCTTCGATCGCCAAAGCATTGCACAGATGGTAGAGGGCCAGCATGGCGTGGGTTTTTCCGCCACCGAAGTTAGTTTGCAGTTCAATCACCGGCTCTCCGCCATTACCACTCAGACGCAGCAGGGCATTGGTCAGAAGTTGCTTGAGTCCTTCGGTGAGGTAGGTGCGGCGGAAAAATTCCGTCGGGTCGCGGTATTCGTTAGAGCCTTCATCGAGATAGACTTGCCAGAGGTCGGCGGCAAATTCGGCCTGTTGGAAGCGTCCGGAAGCCACATCGGGGTGGGGGGTGGCGATTTCCCGCCAGGGTTTCAATCCCGACATCGGTTGTCCCTCCGTCGGTGCGATCGCTTGGCGCCTTGTCTCTCGCCGGGCCTGTTCTTCAAAGCGAAGTCTGAGGATTTCTTGCTTCTGCTTCTCCACCTCTTGGGTGTCCCCGGAAACCGAGGTCAGCAGCCGCACGATGCTGTCAAAAGCCCGGTAAGCATCGTCGAGGCTGAAAGCATCGTTATGGGCCCAGGCGTTGCGGACATCTCTTAGTTCACTGGTCAGAGAGCGATCGCTTCTGCCTAGGGTTTTCTTAAAAACTTCATTCCACTGCTCCCAGAGGACAATTAGTAGGGCCGAAACGTCTTCTTTGAGGACGGCATTACCTGTCCTGCGGATCGTGTAGCTCTCAGGGAGGCAACTTAAGGCCACGGCGAGCCACTTCTGGCCGTAGCTTGCTTTCATTTCTCGTTCAATGAAGGGGTATAGTCCCTCTCTGAGGAAATCTAGGGCGCGTCCGACTCGTTCACGATTGCTGATTGCCATGGGATTTGATGAGGAGTTATTTTTATAATGCCTCAATTTGGGAGAGATAACCACACGAAGGGGGATTTACCACAAAGGCACAAAGGTCACGAAGGGGGATTTACCACAAAGGCACAAAGGTCACGAAGGGGGATTTACCACAAAGGCACAAAGGTCACAAAGTTTGGGGAACCACAAAGGCACGGAGGTCACAAAGATTAGGTAGATGGTGTCCATAGCTCAATGTTTTTAAACCAAGTTAAGTCTCTGTAATCGAGAGTCCAGATTAGGGCGTTAAATTTTTGAGCAATGACTACCACTGAAGCATCTTCTAGACTACCCTGCCAATTGGTCATTTGTATGACTAAATCAAATGTAGTCTGCATGGTTTCCATTTCAAGCGGCACGATTGTGGTCTCTTCTTTAATTATAGTTAATGCCTTTTGCGCTACTTGTGGACATTGTTCCCTAGCTACGAATTTATAAACCTCGAACAAGATGGGTAAAGGGGTTAAAACTGCGCCAAATTCCTGCGGTAGTTGTGCAAACCCCTTTATCGCTTCCTTGTGGTAATTATCTTGGCTCGATAACAGGGCAATAAGTGGCCCAGCATCAAGGACTAATCGTCTCATGTCAAATAATCTTCGTTAACGGAGGCATCTGGTGGGGCATTCTCGACAATTCCCGCTAGTTCTAGAAGTCTAGAGGTATCTTTGGGAATTAGTTTGATTTCTAGGGCTTCTTGAACTACACTTAACGGGGTTTCTTCGGGATGCTCTTTTAAGTAGTTATTGAGACGTTTTGCTAAGTTATCGGGAACTTCAATGGTTAGTTTCATGGGGGTTACTACTGGATTTTAAAACTCTGTGTTCTCTGTGTCTCTGTGGTTTAAATTCACCACAAAGGCACAAAGGTCACAAAGAAAAGGATAGTTGTTCGGGAGAGGGTTTATATTCGTTGGCTAGGCGGGTGATTTCTGGCCAAGAGGTGACGAGGCTATTGTAAGCTATGGCTTCTTGGGTCCAACCTTTTCTGTCACAGAGGCTATAAAGTCTATAGGCGAGTTCTTTGGCTAAATCGGCTTTGTTTCCTAGTTTAGCTAGGAGTTCTGCGGCTCCGGTTTCGCCGTTTTTATCGAGGGTATGGATGAGGTGTTGGGTGATTTCCCAGATGGGTGTCCGCTCATCTTTTTCTGGCTTCCAATCGGTTTTAAGATCTTCACGTTTGAGTAGTCGCACTTTACCTGCTTTTGCTTCTAGTATGCCAGCTTCAACCATGCCCTGAATACTGGTGTTTTTGGCTTTGGAGAGGGTTTCTGCATTGCCATATAGTGCTTCGTTGAATTGGTACTGCTCGAACCAAGTCAGCGCCCAACGGGTATCACTATCAAATTCTCCTTCTTGTTCGGTGAGAAATTCGTCGAGAATCTGGTTAATCAGTTGCAGGGCCGTGCGAACACCCATGGAAGTGCCGTTAGATTCGAGGATAGCGGTGTATTTGGAGTAGATTGCCATCCCGGGCCCAATACTGGCTTGGGCGAGGTCAACGGGGGCAATATTGCCCTGTTGCAGCAGTTTTAGGGCTTGGGGAAGGTCGCGCTTCAGTTCGTTGAGGAATTGCCGGCGGCTGGCTTTGGGCGCGTCGGCGGGGCGCGGGCGACACACGAGGACTATAGATGAGGCGAGGGCGTTGCTGCCAGTGTCCCTTAATCTGCCAGAACGCTCTGTTCGCATTGGCCATGTGCCATCGATTGAGAAGCCTGACTTGATTAATCCGTTTAGCATGGTTTCCCAACCAGTTGACGCAATATTTTCTACTTTGCTTGAATTGTCATTATCTGATTCTGCTTGTTTGAAAGCGTAGTAAACAGTGAACGGATAATCAGAGTGAGAATAATTACGGATTTGAGCAAAAACTCTTCTCAACCCATCTTCAAAAAAAATTTTTGCTTTATCTTTACCAGCATGACGAAATGGCTCGGCAACCAGTTCTTGTGATTTAGGAACGAGAACAGTTGATAACAAATCGGGATAAATACTATTTAGTATTCGTCGTAACCAAACATAAAAAAAATCAGATAAATCTGCATAAGAAACTGCATCATAGTATGGAGGATCGCTAGAAAAAATTGTGGCTTTCGCTGTCAACAACATCGCTGCATTATTTTGAGTGACACTACCGCTTATTTGACTAGGGGAGGCTGTGATGGTTTTAACAATCAACTCAACAGCACTATTCCAGTTTCCTGTTGATTCACTGAAGGGGTTACCTTCGGCAAAGTCCCAAGTCATGGATAGCGTTTGGCGACCAAAAACGTGCTCTACTTTCTCCCCGATGTTATTCCATAAAGCGAGGGTAGCCCATTTATCAGCACCTCTATCCACCGCAAAAGCCAAATAAGTCGCCACCGCATCCGCATAAGCAGTCGCACCTATTCCCCCATCATTAAGAGGTAAATCATCATCAGGGATTCCTGCGGCTACTGCATCAGCTTTAATTTTTTCTCTAGTTTCACTTACTAAATCGCTAAAAGTAGTGAGGGCGACGAGTTGACGGGGAGTGAATAAATCGGCGTGTTTCGTCATGCCATAAATTACTGGAGTAACATGACGAGAATTAAATACCAATTCACTTTCTGGTTTCCATTCAGGCTGTGCTTTTTTAGCGATATATTCCTGTTCCTCATCAGGAGAAAGATAAACCCTTCCCCCTTGTCCTTCAGCGACAATAGCCATTAACTGAGAATCCATCCGGCCTGCCTTACCTTCCCTACGGATATGATCCAAGAGAACAGGAGTATTACAAGCGATACAAACTGCACCCTTGCGGTTTACCGTCCCATCTGGGGCCGTACCCTTACCCGTCTTCACCTCAAAGCGGATTTTTGGTGACACCCCAGAGACACCAAAATCATCCCCCTTTGTGTCCTCTGTGCCTTTGTGGTTAAAATCCCCCTCAGTGCCTTTGTGGTTAAAATCCCCCACAATAGGCTCAACCCAAGCCTCCTTACCCTTCTTCGTCGAAAGCTGAAAACTGCGGACCAGAGGCATCTGACAGCCACAGGCCGGATTAGGACACTTCACCGTCCTGGCCCAAAGCCAAGCAATCACCTTAGTGTCCTTTGTGCCTTTGTGGTTGGTTTCCACCATCGGATAAAGAAACCCAATCCTTTTAAAAGCCTCATCCCGCATCCACTGACCGTAATAGCGCACATCTGCGGCCAATCCCTGGGCCCCTTCCCAGGAAGAAATCTTTTGTTTTTGGCGAGAATCGGGATTAACCGGCGGTTTATCCTTAAACTTGGGCGGAATCTCGATCAAAGCCTTAGTAATCAACACCGCCACGGGATTGAGGTCACTACCGTGGGCCTGCAAACCCAAGCGCTGGGCCTCCAAAGGAATGGAACCACCACCACAAAACGGGTCATAGGCGGGGGGGGCATATTTAGCGATATAGTCCTGTATAGCATCAGGTTTAGTGGGGGGTTCTTCCCCACGTTCCCAAGCTAAACAGCGAGCAATTTCTCGCTGTGCTTCTAGCAATACTCCTGAATTAGGCTGGTTAATCTCATCCCAAGATACCAACCCTCTAACCACCTGCTTAGTGTTGCCTTTTTTGTCCTTTTCAAGCTCAATCCTACCCAAAATATCAAACAATCGCTGCCGTTCCCGATTCTGTGCTTCTTCCGTGGGAAATTTCTCTGGCCAACTGGAAGGATCATCTACCAAAGAAGCCCATAAAACCGCCCGACAAGCAGCTAAAGGTCGCCTGGCCCACCAAAGATGTAGAGTAGAGGGATGACCATGGCGAATCGACTTTTCCCGCGCCGATTCGACGTTAATCGCTTCTAGGGGTAGAGCCACTTCAATGAGTTTTTTACGGTAGGTCATGGGAGATAAAAGAACCACAAAGGCACAAAGGACACGAAGGTTTAGTTGAGCTTAAGTAATTGTTTGAGAGCTTTCTCTACAATACTTCGATCGGTCATAAATCACTGTAGGCACATTCATCAGCCTCTGACTCCCATTCACTCATCATAGATGAAATTCCCTTGAGATATTCCCTATCCGCAGGCTCAAGAGGTTCGTCGTATCGAGAGGGTTCTTTTTCGCGTAACGGATATAAATTAGACGCTGATTTATTAGTAATAATTTTATCTTGCTGAGTTTTGGGATGCGATCGTATGATCACTTCCACCGCATCTCCAGCGTGAAAAGGTAATTCTTTCAATAATACTGTCCCATCTTCAGTTAAAACTGTTTGTATTTTGTAGGTATTCATAATTGAGACTCTTGAGATAAGGAACCACAAAGGCACAAAGGACACAAAGGAAGGGTTGTTTGTTGGGGAGAGGGTTTGTATTCGTTGGCTAGTCCGTAATCTTTGGACAGGAGGTGACTAGACGATTGTAGGCGATCGCATCGGTAGTCCAATTTTTTCTGGCGCATAAGCTATAAATAGGCGAGTTCTTTGGCTAAAAGGAATCACTTAAGCGTGTTTACGTCGGGGTAGGCAAGTATTTTTTCATCTACTGTCAGGAGGGGACAATTGTGAACCTTCGCTGTGGCGACAATAATTTGGTCGGCTGGATCGTTATGAAATCCAGCAAGTTGAGTTGATTGCACGATAATGGGTAACGTCAGTGGAAGTAATTGAACACCTGGATAAGCGATCGCATAATTGAGCCACTCATCGACCGGATAAGATAACTCCACTCGGTTCTTCTCAACTAATTTAGCAACTTCCCAGCAAGAAAAAATACTAACTCCAAGCTGACTAACCTGATGCTCTAAAATTAATTGTTCTAGCCGTGCTGTGAGACGTGAGCTACTGTCAACCCACCAGAGCCAAATATGAGTGTCCAAAATAATCATTTTAGAACTTCCCAGTCTTCTGGTGGAATAGCTGGTTCAAAGGGATCATCATAACGAAGGACAGAACCTTTCAAGGAATGTATTAGTTTTTCCTGACTAGATGATGACGATGTTTTAGATTGCTCTAAAATAATAATTTCCACCGCATCTCCAGCCTGAAAAGGTAATTCTTTCAATAATACCGTCCCATCTTCAGTTAAAACTGTTTGTATTTTGTAAGTATTCATAATTTAGACTCTTGGGATAAAGAACCACAAAGGCACAAAGGACACAAAGATTAATTGTTGACAAGGCGTTTGATGCCTTGTTTGAGAACGGGAACGTTAAAATTAATCAGTAATCCTAGCCAAAGCCGACGTAATTTGAGATAGGTTAACAACTGGGCCTCGTGAATGGGGGTAAGTTGTTCAACGGTTTTCAGTTCGACAATAACCAGATTTTCCACCAATAGATCGAGACGATAACCACAATCAAGTTTAACACCGCGATAAATCACTGATTGAGGAACTTGACGCTCCACCGCTATCCCCCTATCCAATAACTCGTACTCTAAACAGGCCTCATAGGCTGACTCCAATAGTCCTGGACCCAACTCCCGATGAACAGCGATCGCCGCCCCAATAATCTCCTTAGATAAATCATTAGCCCTCTCATCCATAACCTTAGTGTCCTTCGTGCCTTTGTGGTTAATTCCCTTAGTGTCCTTCGTGCCTTTGTGGTTAATCCCCTTAGTGTCCTTTGTGTCTTTGTGGTTAATTCCCTTAGTGTCCTTTGTGCCTTTGTGGTTAATTCCCTTCGTGTCCTTTGTGCCTTTGTGGTTAATTCCCTTCGTGTCCTTTGTGCCTTTGTGGTTCAATCATATCCCCCCTGTCCCATAACTCTCTCCAATTATAATTAACACTACACGCCCCAAAATCCGGTTCTCTCTGGAATGGCCGGCGCACATATCTGACCTGAACCTCCTCTGAGGGAGAAACCGAAACCAAGGCCAGCAGAAAATCCTCTGGCTTGTTAAAGGATGCAAGGATCTCGTTCTTGGTGACAGTCACCGTCTCTGCTCCTTCTACTCTACCCTTGACTTCGATAAACCGTAAGCGGCCTGTTCCGGTCCTGCGCGATTCGATGTCATAGCCGCACTTCTCGGCACTCACATCCCGCGGTTCATACCCCAAAGCTTTTTCGGCCGCCATGACTGCCGCCATTGCCAGCTGCTCGACGCGCTTTGTCTCCCGGGCAAACATTGGCTTGCCTAAAAGTCGCCCTAACAGTCCCCCCGGTACGATGAGGGCTGCCCCTACCACCACCGGCGGCGATGGGGATAAATGACGCTCCTGCTCCAATTCAGACAAGCGCTTTTGCAACCGCGTTTGTAGTTCATCGGCCCGCATCTGGGCTTTGTTGGAATTGATCCGCGCATTTGTCTTCCCCGCTTCTTCCTGTAGGCGCAACTGGGCTGCCCGATGGTCCCAGTAGTTGATCTCCTTGGTCAGACGGTCTTTAACTGCTATAAGGGTCTTTTCAATTAACTCTTCCTTGCGCTGCCGTACCTCCTGAAGATGGGAAGAGACAAGGTTAGCGATCGCATAATTGCGGGCCCGGCTCTCAATCTCATTACCGATAGGGAGAGAATCAAGGATCGGCCCTAGGATCGCCCGCTCCTCCTCCTGCAAAGGACGATAATCTAGATAAGGGGCATACCCAGCATCCCTCTCTCCCTGTCTCTGTGGTGCAAACAGAGGAATTTCCACATACTGCATTCGCCGCGACACCACCCGCCGTCTGCCATCGGGATTTAGCCGAGCGTCTTGAATGGCGTGTTCTAAGTACACCAGCGCCCGAATTTCCTCGCTCGGATCACTGTCATCAACTAGGATAGCCCCCCGTCTGAGTAATTCCCGATGCCGTTCCAAGACAAGATCGATAGTGGCATCTAACAGGGGATGGCCGGGACAGACAAAGGTAGCAACGGGTTTACCCGGAACACTAATCAGGTCTTTATCAAAACAGATGCGCTCATAGCGTTTGAGAATTGGCTCTCCTATCCCTAAAGAGCGGTCTCTGTTACGGATAACGGCGGGGACGTTGGTAATTTCGTATCGCTTTGGCTCTCGCTGGCGTAGGGTGCCGCCTAAGCGTTGGAAGGCTTCCAGGAAAAATGCGGCGATGAAGTGCGGCTGTAACCGTCTGGCTTCGGCTCGCTCCATATCTTCTCGAATTTTCTGAACCTTGGAAGCATCCATCGAATCCCTTGCTAGGGCGCGTTCTTCCAGCAATTCCCTTAGCCTATCTTGATCGAGCTTTTCAGAGATGACTTCGTTTAAGCGTGCTTTTATATCTGGGCGATCGCCGTAACGGATGGCTTGGATGAGAAGTTCGCGCAATTCTTTTCCCGCAATGGCTTTGCCTAAAACGTCGAACACCCGTCCGCCTAAAGCTTTTTGTTCGGCTTCGAGTTTTTCGAGGAGCGTCCGATACACATCTCCCTCACGGGTTTCGTGAGCCACCAAATTCCAGAGATGACAAACCTCGGTCTGTCCAATCCGGTGAATACGACCGAATCGCTGTTCTAGGCGGTTTGGGTTCCAGGGTAGGTCATAATTGACCATGAGATGCGCTCGTTGCAGGTTGATCCCCTCTCCGGCGGCATCGGTGGCCAGAAGTACCTGTACTCCTACGTCTTGCTTGAAGCCTTCTTCGGCTTTTTTGCGGTCTTCCCGACCCATGCCACCGTGAATGGTGACAACAGCTTCTGGGTTGCCAAGGAGTGTACTGATCCGCTCTTTCAGGTAGTTGAGGGTGTCTCTGTGTTCGGTGAAGACG
The DNA here is from genome assembly GCF_020245605.1 of Microcystis sp. M061S2. Taxonomy (NCBI): domain Bacteria; kingdom Bacillati; phylum Cyanobacteriota; class Cyanophyceae; order Chroococcales; family Microcystaceae; genus Microcystis; species Microcystis sp. M061S2. The sequence goes on from NZ_JADBUP010000028.1 coordinate 12,663, forward strand.
ACTATTTTGCGGCGGTATCCTCCTGCATCGAACATCTCCGCTTCATCCTGCAGAAGATGGGAAAACTCTTCCCACTTACGGTCTTTTCCGCTCCGTCGAACGGTATTGGCTAGGTCTTCAAGCTTTTTCAGCAGGGCGATTTCAATCTGTAGTTCGGCAATGGTACGCGATGCTGTGGCCTGATCGACCACCTCCTCGACCGTAGCCTCCCGCTCGCTGCTGTCGGTATCCTCAAAGTCGTTATCGATGTCGTCTTGGTCAAGGACGGTAGCAAATTCTATCTCCAGCGACTGGCCTCGCTTGAGCAGTTCTTCTTCTCGGAGTCGCTTTTGCAGCCGTTCTCGTCGTCGTTTCAAGGATTGATAGATGGCTTCCGGAGAGGAGGCGAGGCGGCGTTGCAAAATGGTGAGGGCAAAGCCGACTGTCCCCTTGCGCCCGTCGTTGGCCAGGGCTTCGGCTCGGTCAAATTCTTCGCGTACATACTCGGTGACTCGACTGTAGAGGATCGCTTCTTGGTCGGAGAGGGGGTAACTGACCGTGTGGGCGATTCTTTCGGGGAAAAGTGGCTTGCCGTCAAACTTAAGCAGTTCTTCTTTGACCAGACGGCGCATCAGGTCGGAAGTATCTGATACATGAACTCCGTCCCGGAATCGCCCCTCAAAGCGTGCGCGAAGCGTGCCTACGGCATCGCCATCGAGTAGGGCTAGGAATAACTGAAAGTCTTCTTCTTTGCCGTTGTGGGGAGTCGCGGTCATCAGCAGGAAGTGGCGGGTAATGCTAGAGAGGAGTTTGCCCAATTTGTAACGCTTTGTTTCCCTAATTTCCCCACCAAAGAAAGAAGCGGACATCTTGTGGGCCTCATCGCAGATGACCAGATCCCAATCAGTCTGCTGGAGTTTCTTCTGGAGGTCGTCATTACGGCTGAGTTTATCAAGTCTGGCAATGACCAGACCCATTTCGGCGAGGGCGTTGCCAGTGCGGGCCGTTTCGATGCGGTCGTTGGTGAGGATATCGAAGGGAAGGTGAAATTTGTTATGTAGTTCATCTTGCCACTGGACTGCGAGGCTGCCTGGACAGACGATTAAGCAGCGCGCTAAGTCACCTCGAATCAGGAGTTCTCGAATTAACAATCCCGCCATGATGGTTTTCCCGGCCCCGGGGTCATCGGCCAACAAAAAGCGTAGGGGTTGGCGATCGAGCATCTCACCGTAAACAGCAGTGATTTGATGAGGGAGTGGTTCCACCAGAGAGGTATGGACGGCTAGAAGCGGGTCAAACAGGTAGGCCAACCGGATGCGATGGGCTTCGGAAACTAGGCGCAGCAAAGCTCCGTCGCCATCGAAACCCCACGGTCTTCCTTCGGTGAGAATCTCTAGGGTTGGCTCTCGGTATCGAAAGAGCAGTTCTGTGTAGGGTTGTCCGTTGGTATCTTTGTAGGTCAGTTCTACCGCGTCGCTGCCATGCCACTTGGCCTCGATGACGGTAATGCTTTGATTGGGCAGAATGCCGTTGACAATAGAGCCGCTCGTTAGTTCCTCAAGTTTAGTCATGATCGCCTAAAGACCGATGTCTAGGAATAATTGCATTTCAGCCCATATCCTCGTCAAAACATCGGTAAGGGCATGATCGCTATCTAATTCGATTAACTGTACCCAAGGACGAGAAAAAGCATAATGGCGACTATTTTCTGGGGGAATCACCTCATCGTCACTGCCATGAATAATTAGGGTGGGGAGCTGCCTGATTAACTTTTCTTGGGGATAATTAGCTAAATCCTCAATAAACTTGTAATCAATTGGCACATAACGGCGATAACCGTAGTGATAAACCGATAAACTCCCAGATTTTTGCCAATTGGCTAGGGTTTCTGCTCCCAATTGTCCTAACCAAATCGGCCCAAAATTAAAAGCGGGAGCTAATAAAACGAGCCTTTGCACCTGAGAATAAGTTTCTGCCAGCCAAGCTGCCGTTAAACCGCCAAAACTGGAACCAATCAGAGTAACGGGAAACTGAGATTGTTCAATCAATTGGCCGACTTGAACAATCTGACGAGTGAGAGTTAAGCTAGAAAAATCATCACCGTTAAGATCGGGAATTTCCATCGCTAAACCCCTCTTTTGCCAACAATGTCTCAAAAATTGCGCTTTTGTTGATTGGGAGCTAGAAGCAAAACCGTGTAGATAAATATATCTGTTTTCAAGGACTGCCATTCTAGAACTAATTAGATTTCTTCGTCTTGCTCTTTGGTGGCACTGGGAGAAGAATTATAAATGGCATCTAACTGTTGACGAGCATCTTCCACAGTGAGAGAACGAATCACTAACAGAGGTTCATTAATCGGTTGTCCGGCCTCGTCCAAAAGTTCCGGATGGGAAGTCATGGGATAACCGTAGGGATTATAGGAATTAGCCGATTTAGCAGGACGTTTCTGGGAATCCATGCTGACAGTAATCAGACTCCGAATTAAATTATTAATGGTCAAAAAAGCGATAACCGTGAAGGCGAGGATATAGAGCAGATGTAGCATTGACCAAGTCTCCCATGAATTATGTGTGAATATTCCTAATTGCCAAAACTTTATGCTAAAAATTCGCTTAACTCTCTAGCTTACCAAAAAGTTTCAGGTTAAGCGTCAGTTTGAGGAGATTGATATTCTCCCCAACCCTGTAATCGACGACGACGACTGCTGACACCCCAACACTCTGCCACCAACTGATGCCAAGGCAACAACATCTTGGCCTCGATACCCACCTGACCACCTGTGGTTTTAAAGAGTAAATGAGCCGTGGCTACCTCCTGTTGAGCGTTTTTGACTCTTGCTAATAAATCGTCTTGTTCCTCAATGCTGAGAAAGGATAATCTCTCGGATTCGAGGAGAAGACGGGAACGGGAAAACCAATAGGTGAAATCCTCTAGTAGAGGTTCCAAGATGGTTTTCAGGAGTTCGTTTTCGGCGGGTTGCGAAGGGAACATTATTTTTATAATGACGATTTTGCTTACCTTAATCTTAGCGTTATTTATATTTCTTAACATTATGACGGGAAAACTTTAAGATTTGCCCCGGCTGTAGGCGGCACTAAAGAAATCCAGTTCACAACTAAGGGCATAAAGATAGGATAAAGAGATATTTTCCGTCATCAAGGCGTATTTATCCGCCAATTCCTCTAACTGGCTTGCTAAAGCTGCGAATTCATCCCCACTATAACTATCAATCCAAGCTTGATAAGGATTCTCAGAAATCGGCTCTAAGGCTAATTGTTGACCCAGATAAGCATAAAGACGCATACAGGGACTCATCGCCACGGCAATCGCACCGATGTCACCCATCCAAGCGGTAGCGAGAAGAAAATCCGTATAGCGACGGGTGGCATTAGCGGGCTGAACCTTTCTCAGGTCAACCCCCCACTGTAAAGCGTAATTTTCATGTAATTCTAATTCCGTTAATACCCCCGCCGCTAACCGATGAAAGCTAGTAAATCCCTGCCAATCAGGAGCTTTAGCAGCGGCGATACTGTAAGCACGGGCGAAAGATTCCAGAAAAAAAGCATCTTGACCGACATAGAAAGCGAAACAGTCCCGTTTAAGCTCTCCTGTGGCGATACCTCGCACAAAAGGGTGTTCTAGACAAGCTTGTACTAGATCTTGATGGCTGTGCCAAAGTTGCTGACTAAGCATGGGAAAATACTAATTAGGTGGACAAGGTTGGTTAACTAGAGTTCAGCATCTCACAGGGTGATACTAAATCCGTTGAGCATAGGCTACTTATAAGGACAGGCAAAAGGCAAGAGGCAAAAGGCAAAAGGGGGAATAAATAATCAGTTTTTAATAACCGGATTTAGTATGACAGAGAGCCTGAGTTGTCATCCCTTGATTTCCTTAACCCAAACTGACGTTAAACCTGTTACAGTAAATATAACTGACTAAATTGGAATTAAAAACTATGCGACTTAAGCGATGGGAGTCCCCCCGCCGTCAGGGACGTAACGACAAAGGCAAGGGCGGTTCGGCCCGACAGCGACAACTGAAAAAACAATTTAAAATGCTGTCGAAAAAACTGAAGGGGGGAGAGAGTAACATCTCTCCTCTTTTTTTGTCCCCAGCAATCTCCTCTGAAAAATCTTCCTCTGGGAAACTCTCAGTCTCCTGAAACAGTCCCAGACTTGAGTCACTTTCAGATTAGGAAAAAAAATGAAGCGTACACTTGCCGTCATGACGATGACAGTAGCTTTAACCGTCACCAGTAACCATTCTAGCCTTGCGGGAGCAATCTTTGATCGCATTCAAAAAACTGGGGTAATTACTGCGGGCGCTCGTAAAGATGCTATTCCCTTTGGTTTTGTCAACTCCCAAGGCAAGTGGGTGGGTTACAGCCTTGATATGTTAGAGTTAATTCGCAAAGAAACCGAACGGAAGTTAGGAAAACCAATTAAGTTAAAAATTGTTGAGATTACTCCCCAAAATCGTTTTGAAAAGTTGAAAACAGGGGTGATAGATATCGAATGTGGCTCCACTACTTTTACTTGGAAAAGAGAAAATGAAGTGGATTTTTCCGTTAGTTACTTTGCCAGTGGCACTCAATTACTCACCCGCAAAGGTAGTAATCTTGATGACATCGGTAGCTTGGCAGGCAGACGCATTGGAGTGATTGCCAATACTACTAATGAAGCAGTAATTAAAACCCAACAACCCGCCGCTATTTTGGTCAAAGTTAAAAATCGTGGCGAGGGTTTACAAAAACTAGAAGCGGGAGAAATTGATGGTTTTGCCAGTGATGGCATTACCCTAGAAGGCTTAAGGAAAAGCGCTAAAAATCCCAATAATTTAGCCATAGTTCCCTCCTATCCCTACGCCTACGAATCCTATGCCTGTACTTTACCTGAGAATGATTCTAAATGGCGGGATACAGTGAATTATACGCTATTAAAATTCATGGAAGGGATCGTCAGTGACCAACAACAAGCGGTGACAATTTATGAACGTTGGTTTGGTGAAGACGGGGTTGTTCCCTATTCCAGAGAGACTATTAATGATTATTTTCAAGGCATTGTCAACACCTACGAATGGATTCCTTTAACTGTATTTCCCTAAAATCAAGACCTTTTTAGGAACCGATTGAAAAAGGCAAGAGGAAAGTGGGAATTATGAATGGGGAAGTAGGAAGTGGGGAAGTGGGTTTTTAAAGTTGGATTTGATTAATAAAGGTAAAAAATAAACCCCCTCAACTGTTAGTTAGCAACAATTAAATAAGAAGATTTTGAAGGCTTTAGTTATTGGTTTTCCTCAATTTCTTGCGCTGTTTTTAATATGTCTAAATACAATATTTGATTAACACGGAAACCTGCTTTAAAAATCAAATCATCCATTAACGGCTGAATAGTAGGAATTAATCTTCTTCTTTTGGCAATTAATAAAATACCTAAAATTCCAATAACATTCAATCCTAAACTAATTGCTTTCTTTCTGCCAGGGTTCTCGTCTATAATTACTCTATCAGCATTTGAAGAAATCGCTAAAGCTATGGTTTCTGATTCTCCTCGGTGTAATTCCTTCTGTAATTCTTCTAATAATAACCGATTCTCTAACTCTCGCTTTTCTATCCAGGATAGGGTTTGAACTTCAATAGTGCCAGGAACTGAATAACCTAATCCTGTCATTTCTTCATAAACAGCCACTGGAATAATAATTGTTCCATAGATATCATGGAGCAAGTTAAGATAGCCGATAGCAGCTAAACTGGTAATCGGAGAGGTGTTACTAACAACAATCACAGATCACCTAAGGTTTTTAAGGTTTGTAATTCTTGTTGCCAATCTACACTATCATAATTTACACAAATATTCCTCTTGGCGACTTCTTGACGAAATTCAATTAAAGATAAGTTGGCAAAATCAGCCGCTTTTGCGCTACTGATATGATAATCTCTAAACATAATGATTGCCAGTTCTAGTTGCAACAGTTGCTCGTTTTTTCCTGTTGCTTGTATAATTTCGTTGGGAATCACAATAGTCATTAGAATTTATGATATTTGCATGAAACGCCCCTATTCTATCACAAAAAAATACTTGTGATCGATTTATTAATAAAATTTAATGAATAGAAACATGGACAAAAAATAAACCCCCTCAACTGACTGAATGAAGGGGCATTAATTCTACTTTGGTAAGCAATTTAGCCTACTTTTGTGGTTTCTTTTTCTGATGTTTTGGAGGATTTTAGTTTGCGTTTCAGGGTTGAACCTGCACCGAGACTGCCAAGGGTTAATAAGCTGATGACTGTAGAAGGTTCGGGAATAGGTGGGGGGCAATCATGATCAATGCAAACAGCGACAGCTTCGAGTGCGTCAATGTTCTCAGTTCCTGGTCTGAATCCCGTCCAGAACTCTACTGTGTCCTTGACATTGAAAACTGTATCCCAGACGTGTCCACCGTGAATGAGAAACTTCGCTGAAGGTTCAGTTGATCGCCAAACAAAGATCTCCCCACCATCTAAGTCTTTTGAGGGATCGTTGTCAGTAATAGAGCCATCGTTATTTCCATCGATTGGCTTGAGGCTAAAGAGGATGTCGTTTTCCCATGTCATTAGTCCATCAAGGTCAATCTTCGCAGCAGTGATATCTAAACCGGGAAAAAGAGGAGTGATTGCACTGGCGATATTCGCTTTCAGGAAGAGACAATCCCCATTACTCTTGAATACACTACATCCCAGAGGATCGCCGAAAAGGGAGTAACGGTTAGCATCATCTACAGGTAGTTCAGGTCCAGGTACTACACAATTAGGCTGTCCAGGTACACAAGCAAGTCCTAGCAACCTGTCGTTGACTCTATCTTCTAAAGGCACTGTCGGATCTTGAACCGGTGCCCAAAGTTCTAAACCTTCTACGTTATTTGGTGCAACTTGGTTGATCTGTGCTGGTGTCGCCCACACCCCTATCTCTTTGTACGGGGAAGGCAAAAGTACTTTAAAGTTAGGACGTTCATAGAAGATGTAGTTATCGTAATCGGTGCGCGGTCCTCCGGGCAACCCGGTCGAAAACACGAGTGTAACTTTATCTTCGATCACTTCATAGAAGAGTAAATCCTTCCGGTTAGCCAAGGCATCGACTTGGAAAGGATCGGGTGCTGCAATGCCAGATTGAGGATTCCAAAGAGTTAAAAAGTTACTCGTGTTGGTTGTCCCACCTGTGCCATCCCAGGCAATTACTTGACCAGGATTAGCGGTATGTGAGGGATTTCCATTCCTGTCTGGATCTTCAGAGTACTCCTTTCCTGGAACTTGAGGGGGTAATGGTACTCCATCTACCACGGGATTGACAAAGGGACCGGGTGAGTTAAATGGTCCTGCCAATACTTGGGATGGGGCTACCGTGACACCCAGTAAGAGCCAGGAAGAGAACAAGAGTTTATGAGTGATTTTCATGATTATTGCTCTAGCAGATTTCGTAGTGCGATTATCCCCTCGCCGCTAGGTCAAGCAACACCCCAACCCAAGGAGAAAGGGGGACGACGACAGCTTACACAATGCCTATTCCCTAGGGAATCTATCTTGAGAATGATTTGAAATATGCTAAGTTGAGATACGATGTCACGATCGCATCTAGCCAGTACCATGAGTGAAATTAGCATCGGGGGAAAAGTCCGTCTGATTGCCATTCCCCCTTACCTGAAAACCGCCGATCCCATGCCTATGTTACGGCCGCCAGAGCTGCTCGATATCGACGATATCGGCACGGTTATTGATCGCCGGCCGGGGGGTTATTGGGGTGTAAAATTCGATCGAGGCTCATTTCTGCTCGATAGCAAATATTTAGAAGCTATTTAAACCAGATTAAGTGCATCGCGGTCAAGACAACTTTGATAAATCACAGGCAAATCTAAAGAGTTAATTTATGTCCAATACTTTTCTATCGATCGTTATCCCGATGCGCGAGGGATTTGGCGAACATTGGCTAGGAGAATTGTTGAAAGTCAAGGGAGATATAGAATTTATTTTAGTTCATCCTCCCGGAGTCAAACCTTCCCCAGTCAATGATCCACGCATGAAACAGATTGTCTGTGCTTTACGAGGTGAAATTATTCAAAGAAGTACAGGATTTTTAAATGCCAGAGGTACTTATATTCTCACAATCAATTGCGATGAATATTTACACCCGGAGATCGTCACCTTAGTTAAAGACTATTTTGAACGCTTTCCCAATAGTTGGGTATTGCGATTAGCCAGACGTGGATTTCCCTACGGTGAACGAGAAAAATTGGAGAGTCCTTGGCCAACAATTCCCGATGTAAAAAGTTTAGCTATCTGTAGCAGGAGAGAGAATAATAGTAACTTATTTAAAGAGAATAATTATTTATTAGAAGCACCGATTGCTCCTTTAGATAATCCTTTTAATCCTAGCGCCCTGATCGGGAAACGTCGAGATCACAAGGGTCCTCACGTGGAAAACTTTGATAAAAAAGTTTGGAAAAACGAACTGGTACAACCGGCAGTTAAAGAGATTACCGCTTCCATGAACGTCACTGGACCGATTAAATATATTCCCTTTTGGTGTTTAGATAGATTACTGGGTTTATATATTCAGGCCAAGTTTTTTGAGCAAGGTAAAACTATCGGTCATTGGCTGCCAGAAATAGCCGAACAACTGCGGATTGAAGATAATCCTCCTGAGTATAAAAGAACTAAACGTTTTTACTTTATTGCCGAGGTGATTCTCCTGAGAAATTTCCCTAAATACGGTTATCTTTGGAATTTAATTCTCGCTCAAGCGACGGAAGTACCCGGACGAGCTATCGATTCCCTAAAACGCAAATTCTTGCCAGAAAAACCTTTTATATCCAAGTGATCGGTAATCCAGAATAATAATAACCTAAATTTATGGAACTATGCTCTGTTTCCCAATCTAACACCTGTTCCACACGCTGATAAATTGCCGCAGCTTCCTCACTAGAATTGCCGATACAAGTTAACCCTAATTTACCAAATTCTGACAGCGCACCCATGAGATGAAAAACTGTTCCTGTTTTACTGCTACTATCAAAATGCAAGTGATGTTTAGCAATAATATCCATTAAATCATCGGGAAGTAAACCTTTGTATTGGGGTTTGTGGAGATTATCGGAGGCAATATAGTATTTTTCCTGGTGAGGTTGACTGAAAAATAATCCAGTTTCTTGATCGTATTTACCATTAGTTAAAAGTTTCAAAGTCATGAAAGGATGGGTGGTTCCTCCTTTTCGCAGATTAATTTCGATCGCCTGTAAATCCCAGACTAAAGTTTCTGGATTCTTCACAGCGACGAAATCAACCCCATAGCGTTCAATTGCCCCCTTGGCTGCCAGAATTTCCCCTATTTTTAGGCCTAATTCCTGTAATTGTAGGCGATAATTTTCATCGGCAGGAAAATGACAACCTAGATAAATTTGACCATCGGGACCGCCTAAAATTTGATCGTGAGTAGAAAGAATATTCACTTCCCCCGTGGGTGTAATATAACCTTGCACACTCGGCGATCGCTTTTCTTCTCCTTCAATAAAAGCTTCGACAATTGCCCCTAATTCAGCAATTTTACTGGAAAAACTCTCCCAATTTTCATCCCTTGCTTGAAAACTCATTTTCTCTAATAGTTTAGCCAAGAGATTGATTCTCTCGCTTAAATCTAGACTGTTACTATCAACAATTCCCCCTAAAGGACGTAAATCTAAAACTGCATTTCCTTCTCCCGATAACCCCTCATTTAACTTAACTACCATCCGTTTTAGTTGCGGTTGACGGGACCACAAACTAGCTGCCTCATACAACAAATCTTTAACCGTATTTACCTGTAAACTACCGTCAGGATGGGGAATATTGCCTTGACCAAAAATCTCGCGACTGCCACTTTTAGAACCCCAATACAATAAGTCTGGACTACAGGCAAATAAAGGAATATCTAATTGTAAAGACAATTCTCGCTCTAAATTAGTAGAATTAAAACAAACCATGTAGGCACGATCTCGACGCAACGCTTGCCTGATTCTTGCTACTAAGCGCGGTCTGTCCAGAATTTTTTGGGTTAAAGGTTGAAAAGAGTTATCGTGAGTTGTCAGTAATAACAGACGATTATTAGCATGGGAAAAAGGAATCCCAGGCAACAATTGCAGGTAATAATCAATCACCATCCGCGAAAGTGGCTGCGCTGTTACATAGATTAAACGAGTTTTCGGGTGTCGCAACCGAATCAGAGAAAATAATAATCTTTCTTCGTAATGTAAAAAACCCGCTACTTTTTGACCGACTCTCTGATCGATACTAAAAGAAGGGACAACTAGGATATCATAATCCCATTCATCGGATTCGGGAACGTTTTCTCCCTGCCAAATCTCTTTTAATTTTTCTTGTAATTCTTGATACCGCAGCCGCTTTCCTAGCATCAAATCTCTATCTAACAGCATGGTTTGTCCCACCTCTGTGGTTGCAGACACCTGTATCTTATCGATTTTTAGAGCCTGTCGTCTCCAGTGCCTTTCTTTTCTTAATATTCCCCCAATCCCTCCGATCGTTGCCCTTAAAAAGGGATACAGTGGACTCTGTATCCCCTTTAATCACCTGAGATTGCCTTTAGCCTAGCGGGTGGAATAAGAGATCGGGATAAAAGCGATTAAATTCGATTAAAATCCCGGCGGTGAAAGTCAGCAGCGCCATAATTAACACGGGTGCGGACGAGAGAAATTTAGTAAGTCCTTCCATCTGAGTTCTCCTAGGGAATAAAAAGTCAAGGGTTTGACACAAAAATTAACGAGGGGAAACGGTAATTTCCGAATCCTTAACGGTTAATTTACCGGAAGTGGCTTCTTGTAAAGCCGCCAACGGCCAGAGGAACCCCGTTAACATTTTGCTCAAAGCGAGGGGAACATCGATGATGATTTCCTTCATTTCGGCATCTTTACTGTCGCGCACGGCGATTAAATAGGCCCGACCAACCCAACCGATCCAACCGGCAATGTACAGGAATAGGATGCTAGGGATAAAGAAATCGCCCATGTGATCCCAACGACCATCAACAATTAGGTGAGGATAGCCTTCAGGTCCACAGAGAGCTTGGGAGTAGGTTTGAGCGCGTTTGGCTCCCGATTCGGGGTCAGGAGTGGTGTTGCGGAAACTCTTCGCTTTTTGTAGGAAAGCGGGATTTTCGCTACAAGGGGTCAGATTAGACAAATCAGCCGACGCTGGAGCGGCAAAGGTGAACCAGAGAGATAGCACCAGGGCCAGAGCGAACAATTTTCGCATAAATTGTTTCCTTTTGTTACGAAATATGAAGTTCTTTGTTCAAAAAGCGAACAATTTGATCGTACACGGAAAAAATCTTACTCCGATGAGGGGTACGAGTAAAGTTTCTATTACAAAACTATACGCAACGCTTCAGACCCCGGTGATATGAACCACCACTTGCCTTTGGTGACGACTCTGACGATGTTCCCAGAGATAGATACCTTGCCAGATCCCTAAAACTAATTTACCCCCCGCGATCGGGATTTGTTCCGATGTCTGGGTTAGGACCGAGCGAATGTGAGCGGGCATATCGTCTGGCCCTTCGGTAGAGTGATAGTAGAGACTGCTATCTTCCGGCACTAACTTGGCGAAGAAATTGGCCAAATCGGTGAGAACATCGGGATCGGCATTTTCTTGGATCAGCAAAGAAGCGGAGGTGTGACAGACAAATATAGTGCATAATCCCGTCGTTATGCCCGATTCAGCCACGATCGCTTCTATGGGGGCAGTAAGACGATGGAAATTCTTGGGACTGGTGGCAATTGTCAGGGATTTTTGATATTGACGCATGGAAACCGAATCAGGGAGAAATGGGGGTGGGGGGGATTGTCCTCGATAGCAAAGGTTGTCCCGCTTGCAAGAGATCGTGAAGGTCCACCACTGCCCCGATAACAGCGATCGCCGGAGCTTCAAAGCCGGTGGCTTCGATCTGGTCCATAATCGTGGTGAAAGTACCGATTAACTGCTGTTGCTGCGGTGTTGTTCCCCAGCGAATCAGGGCGATCGGTGTTTCTGCACTTCTGCCCGCTTTGGTTAACTCGCCGATAATATAGGGTAAATTATGCACACCCATGTAAACGACAATTGTTTCCGCACCATGGGCGATCGCTGACCAGTTAACTTGAGGACGATATTTACCCGCCATCTCGTGGCCGGTGACGAAAGTAACGGAAGAACTATAATTGCGATGGGTGAGGGGAATACCAGCGTAGGCAGGCACGGCAATTCCTGAAGTGATCCCCGGCACGATCTCGACGCTAATTCCGGCCGCGATCAGATCGAGCATTTCTTCACCCCCGCGACCGAAAACAAAGGGATCGCCCCCTTTGAGACGAACAACCACAGCATTAGTCTGGGCCTTCTCGATCAGTAAAGCGGTGATTTCCTCCTGTACTAGAGAATGACGACCGCGACGCTTACCCGCATGGATTTGTTCGGCCTCGGGGTTAATCATGGTCAGAATCGAGGGGCTGACTAGGGCATCATAGAGGACAACATCGGCATTTTCTAGGAGAACTTTCGCTTTTAAGGTCAACAAACCGGGATCTCCGGGACCCGCACCAACGAGATAGACCTTACCGCAACTTTCTGATTGATTCATAGATACTGGGGAGAAAATTCTTGCTTCGATCGAATGCGCTTGATCCCTACTTTATTGTGACTGGGGCAAAATTTGGTATTTTTGACTACAGTTACTCGGCGATCATGCGCTTTCTTCATGAAGAATTATGATCTTAACATTACTTAACCTTTAATCTAGCGATCGCTCTGATACCAAATCCGGTTTAACAGGTATGGGGGAGTGGAAAGTGGGGAAAAGGGAGCGGGTTTTTCCAGTGGGATTGGGAGTTAATCATGCTATTAAAAACCGATTCAGTATAACGGCTAAGATAAGCGGCGGCAGATAACCTTTGCCCCCGAATCGGCTTTAGTCCGTCCGCTGCCGTGACGTGTTATACAGCTTGAGTAACGTCAGAGTGCATGAGGCTCTTCATGATTGCACAACATCTTATAAGGTTATACAATTTAGATCGAAGTCAAACCTTATAAAAACATGAAAGAGCAGAAGCAGTTTTTTACGGTTAGCGAGGCCGCTGATTTACTGGGTGTAACGACAACGACACTCAGGAACTGGGACAAGGCAGGTAAGCTTAAGCCATCTAGAGATCCAATAAATAGCTATCGCCTCTACCGAGCAGAGGATATAACTTGTTTACTCCAAGAGCGACGTTTTGGGACAACAATATCTGAAAATGTTCTACAAATTCCCCTCTTTAATGAGGAAAGAGCCAAAAGATCTGATGAAGAAAAGAAAGAGAAATCGATCACACTAGATTTACGATCACTACGTTTTCTAACGAGACAAATGAATGCTGCCTTTAGAGATTCTATGGGGGGTGGGTTACTGGAACGTTTTGAAGAGATAACGAAGATTTTATACTCAAAACTTTACATGGAAAAAATCGAAATAGACGATCCAAAACAAGTATCTAAATTTTCCATTAAAGATTTTTCTTCATTTGACGATATATATGAAAAAATCAAAGAAATTTATCAAGACGCTATCAGCTATTTTCCGAAAGAATTGCTCAATGGTCACAGTTCCCTTGGGGAGGACAAAATTGCGATTGCTAAGGTATGTAGACTACTGTGGAATATTAAACTTTCCGAAGTTGAAGCTGATATTAAAGGCTTCATGTATGAAGAACTAGTTAGAAATACTTTTGAGAAAACTGACCATCAACAATTTTTCACACCTAGAACAGTTGTTGAATTTATGGTTGGTTTAGTTTCTGCTATGACATCTTCGACAGAAGATACAATATATATTTGTGATCCTGCTTGTGGTAGTGGCGGCTTTCTAATTGAAACATTCAAGTCAATAAACCTAAATCAGAAGATTATAGGTTTTGAAATTGATAAACGAATGGCATGGGTTGCACAAATGAATACCATAATGCATGGGGGGAGCATTAATACGATTCACTACCTAAATGATGGTGGTTCTCTTGGCTACAATGACAAGCTAAATGAACTCATACCAGAGAGTGGTTTTGATGTAGTAATTACTAACCCTCCGTTTGGCAGTGATTTTTCAGACGAGACTGCACTATGTACCTACGAACTTGGAAGAGGAAAAGCATCAAGGAGGCGTGGAGTTCTATTCATAGAACGCTGCATCAAGTGGTTGAAAAGTGGAAGTGGACGATTGGCAATAGTTGTAGATGACAGTATTTTAAACGGAAAAACAAATCATGATACTCGTGATTTGATCTTCAGATATTGCATAATTGAAGCTGTAATTAGCTTGCCAGAAGTTACATTTAAACCATATGCATCTGTCAAAACATCAATTCTATTCCTCAGAAAACGCAGCAAGTCTAAAACAGAAGCCCAACCTTCTATCTTCATGGCCGAAGTCAAAGAAGTTGGTCGAAAGGCAAATGGCGATTCTAATTTTCGTCATGATGACAAAGGAAACCTAGTGCTAAATAATGAATTGCCAATCATAATTAATGCTTGGAATTCTTTCAAAAAAGAGGGAGAAAATTCTATAAGAAGTTTATCTCCAAAAGTCTTTGTCTGTCCGGCAGAACGTTTTTATAGTAAGTCTAATCAACTTATTGTAGATAGGCTTGACGTTGGGTATCATCATCCTTCTAGATCTATAGCAGAAAGAACTCTAAAGCGTTCAAAATATCCAACACCTAAGCTTGCAGAACTAGTCGTTGAGCGTAATATATCTGTAGTACCTGACAAAGCAGATCCTTATGATCTATGGCGTTATATTGGTTTGGCAGATATTTCATCAAGAACTGGTGAATATGTTGTCTCTGAAGTTTTTGGAAATCAGATAAAAAGCAATGTCAAGTTATTCAAGGGCGGAGATATTCTATTTTCAAAGCTCCGTCCAGAATTGAGGAAATGTATTTTATTAGAAGCCTTGGAAGAAGATGGATATGCTTCGTCTGAATGCTTTGTTTTTCGGACAATTTCCACTTCTAGTAATGACAATCACCTAAAGGATAAAATTAGCTATGGAGCATTGATCGATCAATTTGAAGTAGATAATGAATATTTGGCAATACTCTTGAGAAGTGACATAGTTTATGGTCAGCTAGTTTATCAAATTTCTGGTACAGGTAGACCTCGAGTCAACCGATCAGCAGTTTTAGGGGCTAGAATTCCTTTGCCACCTTTAGCCGTACAACGTGAAATAGTAACTGCACATAAGATCGCACATCAAAGTTACCTAGAGAGCCAAAGACGTAGTGAGGATGAACTTCAACGGGGCATTAATTTTTTAGATTCAGCCTTTAGTTTTTCATCCGAAAAGCTTTGCCCATCTGACTGACAATTCAAACTTTAAAACCTTTTTCTGGCAGCTTTTTCATCAACTGAGCGCAGGAAAATTAAAAATTTCTGAATAGAAAGGTGTAGATCTGGGGAACCAATTCTAGATGCATGAACAATTCGCCAAAACTTTCCATAGTTGCCTGGATCAGCAACATACTGTTGACTGCGACTACTAAAAACTAAAGTCTTCTCTCCTTCGATTTTTCCCCCAGTAATTTCTAGGCGTATGTCGCGCTCTCTTGCTATGTCTCCCGCCGGCACTACCAAGCTTGAGAAAATATGGGGATATTCTCCAAGACTGCCATTTTCTAGTGTTATTTTTGTCCACTCCCATGCTACTAATAAGAGTAAATCTTGCTCGTCGTTAATCCATATTGTCGGCGTACCGAAGCGTGCAGCTTGCTCATCAGATTCAGCATCTACAGCTTTCATTTCTAAACGTAGTAAAGGGATTAAAGATGAATCTCGAAAATAAAAATCTGGATACTCATGGGAGGTTGCAAATGTAAAGAAAAATAAAGAGTTATAGCGTTCCTCAAGTATCTCAGTGATAGCCGTGCTTAAGCCATATTCAAGCATTGTTCCGATACGAGTGCGATAGCTCGATAACTGCCTCATTTCTGTAGGTAACGGTTCGATACTGCGAGGCTGCTTTATTAATCGCTTGATGCTAAAGCCTCGATTTATTCTTGCTACTGCTTCTTTCACCAGAGCATCAAAATAATCACTAATTTGTTCAATATCTTTTTCAGATGCTAAAAGCAAACTTTGGAGAGAAGGTAATGTCATCTATAGTATGGTTCAATAAATTCGGCTGCTCAGTGTAACATTTTTGAGCTAGGGATGCAGGGACTATAGCTGTATAACTACATATTATGGGTCAACTTTCGGTATATCACTCCATTTAGGCGCAATCGCCAGAACTTTTCCCTATATCACGCCCAAAAGCCTGTTAGCCAGATTAGCATCTTGTCAAAAACCTTGTTGAACTAAATTTCTGACAACTAGACTCATTCTAGCGATGATTCTTCGATCTGACCGCACCCCTTGACAAAAATTTACAATTATTCGACTTTTAGCGATCGCTATCGGGGGATAGTTGTTTTTTGTTACAGCAGTGTGGAGAAGGGAGCGGGTTTTTCAAGTTGGATTGGGAGTTAATCATGCTATTAAAAACAGAGCTGGTAAGTAGCTGGTTATAATTAAATTGAAGATGGATTTTAGGTTCGATCCCCCCTGCCTCCTTAATCCCCCCTTAATAAGATAGGGTCGTTTCATTCTTAAAATTAAGGGAGAATCAATCATATTAAAAGACATTTTAGCCTACTTTTTTGGGTTCTTGTTTAAGAGAATGAGTCCGTTTCACTTGGCGTTTTAAGGTGGCATCTACGGCAAAAACTTAATTAAAGATAAAAACTAGAATTTAGCTTTTAAAGGAAATCTCTCAGGATTTTTAATAATTTCTTTGCTGAAATCTACATCTAAATCTGTCCAATAAAAATGATTAGGAAAAGGCTCTTGTATATTTAAAATTTGTCTAATAGGTACATCTTGAAGCCAAGGAAAATCTTGATAGGAAAGGAACATTTCTTCATTGTTTGCCAGAATCCATATTCCATGAGAAGAAATATGAGTTACTTCAGCTTGAGAAGTGTTTTGTCCAAGCATTTCTAAGTTCATTTTGTCGTTCCTCAATAATAGTTTCTATCGCTTGAAGTTGTTTTCGAGATAGGTTATGATTACGAGCTAATTCAATTTGTGGTTCCAGCCAAAATTTAGCTTCTCCTTCTGCACAATGAACATGAACGTGCATTCTTGTTTCTTCGCGGGAAAAGAAAAAGAAGCGATAGCCATCTTCTCGGAAAACATTTGGACTCAGCAGACATCTAATCAGGATGATTGATGCTTACGCTCTGTTTATTATAGCAAATATTAAGTTAAAAATACACGAGGGAGAAGCAAGAGCATAAAAATCTCCCTCAACTGGTCTAAAATTAAGGGAGAATGAGTTATATAAAAAAAGCAATTTAACCAACGTTACTGGGTTCTTTTTCGGTTGAATGAGAGCGTTTTACTTTCCCTTTTAGGGTTGCACCCGCACCAAGTATTCCCAGGGAAAGGAGACTTAGGGTTGAGGTGGGTTCGGGAACTCAAGCAACAGCTTCCCCATCACCTCCTAAGTCAAAATTTAAACTGACTTCTGATGTCGGAATTAGACCAGTAAAGTCGTAACTTAACCTTTAATCTAGCGATCGCTCTGATACTAAATCCCGTTTAACAGGTATGGGGGAGTGGAAAGTGGGGAAAAGGGAGCGGGTTTTTAAAGTTGGATTGGGAGTTAATCATACTATTAAAAACCGATTCAGTATAACGGCTAAGTTAGCCTGCGTTTGCGCTAATGCTGAGAACTACAATTCGTCAATTGTTACCAACCCACCTTCCGTAAACTGAATCACAAGTTCATGGCTATCTAATAAAGCAGTTCCCACCAAGGGTCGCCGCCCTGTGGCAAATACACGAGTTTCTCGCTCCTCACCATTCCAGATAATAATTGCTTTGTGAAGAGGCAGCATTACTTGGCTGTTGTCTGCTAAATTCGCCCGCATATCGTACCTGAAAGGACGATTCAGTAATGCTACTGCCTCCGATGGTAAACAAAGCTCATCTGTAAATCCTTTATCTACTACAAACTCAATCGGAAAGTCAGCGCGATTTGGAATCCGAAATGGGATAGTGATGATCGGGTGTCCATTAGCCACAATACCTGAAATCACTTAACTACACGTTCCATAACACCCCCACCAAAAGCGGCAGCAACGTTGTAGCCAATTTTGATCCCAAAGAGCCGAGCCTGGGGGTGTTTCTCGCTCAATAAGTCAGCAGCGTGTAAGCCATTTTCATCAACTTTGTAGTCACCTGTTTCAATGTCAATGATGACCATCTTGCCAATGTTTTCTTCAACTTCCACCTCTTGGCGGATTCTGCTTTCGTACAGTTTCTCTGCACGTTGAGCAACTTCTTCACGGCTTAAAAGGATAGCTTGCATATACTATAGCAAAGAGCGGGATAGTTAGGACATAATAGAGAAAAAGAAATGAGGAGAAGCTTTCATGGCAGCACCCTATAGTGATGATTTAAGACAGAAAGCAGTGAGTGCCGTAGAGCGAGGGGAGAAAAAAAGCCATGTCTG
>NZ_JADBUP010000029.1:0-3858 GCF_020245605.1 Microcystis sp. M061S2
CATTAGTAGCTTTGAATCGGCGATAACCTGTGTGCGCTGGTATAGTTATCGCTGGTTAATAGAACGCTATCATTTTGTTTTAAAAAGTGGTTGTGGATTAGAAAAACTGCAATTAGAAACGGGTCGGAGAATTGAGATGGCTTTAGCTACCTATTCAATTGTAGCTTGGAGATTACTCTGGTTAACCTATCAAGCACGCTTACACGGAGAGGAGAGTTGTGAAAGTTTTTTGGAAGAACATGAATGGCAATCTTTGTGTGCCACTATTCATAAAAAGAGTCCGCCACCTGAAAAGCCGCCCTCCTTTCGAGAAGCGGTCAGAATGATTGCTTCTCTTGGGGGGTTTTTAGGTAGAAAAGGCGACGGTGAACCTGGTGTTAAAACTATTTGGTTGGGACTGCGAAGGTAACATGATATCAGCGAGACTTGGAAACTATCTCATCAAATTAGTCCCCCCATAGAACCCCCTTGAGCCATCTTGCACACTTTTCTCTTTTTGTCAAATTTTATGTTAAGAAAGATGTGACTAATGGATAGCCTTAATAAGGGGGGTATCTGATGATTTTTAACGCCTACCTACTTAACTTTTGGATAGGATGCACAGTTAGCATTCATAGCGTGAGTCAGCAACACCGCAGAAAAATTAATTCTGACTCAAAAACAAGCTGGGCAATCCGATCAGATTATCTTGTTTAAAAAAGATCGAATTTTGTTGTCGCAATTTACCGATTAATCTTGTTACTGTTACTCTGGTAGTGCCGATGGCGCTGGCAATTTGAGCGTGAGTTAGGGGATAGGGAAGATAATAGCCTTCTACACAGGGTTGACCGTATTCTTCCAATAATAAAACCAAGAACCCCATTAATCGATCGAGGGAGCGTTTTTGACCGAGAATACTCAACCAAAATAACTTACGCTGGTATTGATGGCGAAAAGTTTCCATAACAGCCGATCGCAATTGTGGCCATTGTTCTAGGTCTTCCCAGTATAACCAGACTAATTCGGTCTCGTCTAGATGAGCTTGGGCTTGTAATTGAAAGGGAAATTGAGAAACAATCTCAAAAGGTTGACCTGCACCCACAAAACCGAGAAATACTTCCTCACTATCGGCAATAGGTGGTTGACGGGGGAATTTTTGGTCGATAACGTTAACTTGTGCCTTACCAAGAATACGAATCGCCCCAGATTCCACAAAGTATAACAGTCCGGGGCGCGTGGCTACTTTTTCATCTTTGGCAAAGGTATGGTTACGATAATGGGATTTTGCCCAGTTAAAGATTTCTGTTTCTTGACCGATTAAGGGTATAAAATCCGACGAAGGAACCGAAGAAGACATTAAAATTAATAACCCACTGGGGCGTTGAGGGAACTGTAAACTAATGTAACAAAAAATTTCTGCGATTGGGGGGGTCTTGTGGCAGCTAGATGGTTATCGGTCAATAATCCCTAAAAGTTGCGGGGATTGAGCAGATAGGAGAATTATTAAGTATTCTTAACAGTATCGCCGCCCCCATGTTACAAAAGCTAGATAATCACCCTATCTATTTTTAACTTTTTCTCGCTTTTCTGGGGACTATGGCTTAGGATAGGATGCGTAACTATAATTTTCTATCCGATGATAAATGATAGATGATAGTTGATAGATAACTTAAATTTATACTTTTCCTTAAAAACTTCGGTAAAACTTGTATGAATAGCATTAGACAAAAAGTTGAATCCCTCTTGAATCAATTACCAGATGATTGTTCAATTGAAGATATTCAGTATCATTTATACGTTCTGGAGAAGGTGCGTCAAAGTTTGAACGCTGCCTCTCTGGAGAATACAATCCCCCAAGAAGAAGTTGAGGGTCTTTTAAACAAATGGCTGATCGAGTGAATTATCGCCTTGTCTGGTCGCCCAAAGCAATTGAAGACGTGGATGCGATCGCATCTTATATTAGTCGAGATTCCCCTTCCTATGCGGCGGCCGTCGTGCGCCGAATTCTTGATATAAGCTATTCTTTAGAAAATTGTCCCCTAGAAGCGAAAAAATGCGCCGAATTTAGCGATGATACCATCCGAGAAAAGTCTGCCTATGCCTACCGTCTGATCTATCAAATTCAAGGGGCGGTAGTTATTATAGCGGCGATCGTCCATAGTAAGCATTTCTTGGATTGATCGAGTCAGTGATCAGTGATCACTGATCAGATTTGAGTTTTCAGTTGACTGATTACTGTTTACTGTTTACTGATCACTGAAAAGTCCCCCACCCCCCAATTTTGAGCCTAATTCCCGCTTAATCCGGTTGAGAATCGAGGTTTCATCGAGGGAATCGAGAATACTGGCCACCACTGCCTTCGGGCCATCGGGTCCCCAAGTGGCCCCATTAGCGAGATAGGTTTTCGTCACTTGGCCGATCGCGTAACAGGATACACCGGCAACTCCCGCTTGAGTCAGGGCGATCGAAGTATAGGGAAGGAGAGAAATGCCGCCAGTGGCAGGAATCGAGAGACCGAGCAGTCCTTTGAGGGAACTTAAGCCCAAAACCGCTAAAAATTCGCTGGCACTAATACCCCCCATATTGAGGGCAATTTTTTGTAAAAGAGCGATCGCTCCCCGACGAGTTAAATCGATGCCGTATAAGCGAGAAAGAGCGAGAATCATGGCTAGATCGATAACTGCTCCCGTAAACAGATCCAACACCGTCACTGGATTGAGAGCGATCGCCGATGCTTTGATCATCACTGCTTTTTGAATCAATTGATTAGCCCCGCGATCGCGGATAGCCATTTTGCGGGCGACAATTTGCTCGTTTACCTCGTCCGCATACAGCATAGAATTGAGTGCTACGAGCGATTTACCCTCTCGCTCTAGAATTTCCAAAATTTTGAGTTTCAGAGCTTCTATCTGGGGGTTTCCGCGAAATCGTTGCGTTTTTAGCCGCCCATCCTGCCCCTTGACGGTATCCGTCAGGAGGGGAGAGGCCGCCACCATAACAATCTCATCGGGGGAGAGTAATTCTTTCACCCGTTCTGAGGCGATTTTCTCATAGATAGCGAGGCGATCGACTTCTGGATACTGATCGATTTTATTAAAGACCAAAATCATCGGTTTTCCCGCTTCCCGCAACTTGGCCAGGGCGGAAAATTCCACTTTGGTCATATCACCAGAGATGATAAAAAGGATTAAATCCACCTGCTGCGCCACCTGACAGGCGAGAATTTCCCTCGTTTGCCCATCTACCTCATCAATACCGGGAGTATCAAGCAATTGCACCTGAGCATTACCCTGGCCGTTCAGGGTCAGACGCGCTAGATTGGGGAAAGTATCATCGCTGCTTAACTGCCAATTTACCCCTTTAATGGTGCGGGTAACTCCGTGTAGGGGACCGGTCGTAAAGATTTCTTGACCGACCAGAGCATTTAAAATCGAGGATTTTCCCCGGCCCACCAGTCCAAAAGCGGCAATTTGAATCAGGGATCGATCGAGTTTTTCTAGCAGGGCCACTAGGCGATCGATCTCCGCTTCTAGACCAATTTTCTCGATCGAGGTAAGATCGAGACGCTCAACAAGTTTGCCCAGAGAATTGCGTGCCTGATTATAGTTGAGTTCTTCTTGAATAGTGCCGACACCTCGAAGTGCTTGTTCTAGGTCTTCGGTATTCCAAGCTCGATCGAGGAACGGGTCAGAGGTCATTTCAGTTATCAGTTATCGGTTATCGGTTATCAGTGATTAAGTAGGGCTTGCTGAATAAATGTGAAATGTAGGCAAGGTAAGGTTTTTGTGGCTTTTCTCGCTCCCACAGGTGCAAGATTTTGAGAGAATTGTGCTTCCAAACCTTGCGTCTTCATCGGCCCGCGTCCTGTAGGGGCGAAGC